>NZ_JCACKS010000204.1:0-54216 GCF_059505505.1 Pelatocladus sp.
CAAGGTAATGTCTCTGTTTTCCTTTCCTCAAATACTACTAGCTAGGCAGTTACATCCAGTTTTGTTTATGGATTTATTCGTGAAGATAGGGAATGAGGAACTCTTACAGACAACAGAATATATACTGAGTTTTTTTAAGCGCAGAGTGTAGGCTACGCCAACAAAAATCAAATAGGAATCCTAATATTAGGATTCATCGCATTAATTTTGATGAGTCGTGGGTGTTCAGATACCCGACAACCTTTACGAAGTCGGGGATCTATAACCCTTCATAATTAATGCGATAGACCACTAGTTTCTAAGAATTATGCTAATTTTTGCTTTAGAATTATACTGCGGAGTAAAGACTATATTAATTACTTAAGTATGAAATAATTTTTATCTACCTATTTATAGATTGACAAAATCGAAAAGAATAGTATTTTTTCTATTTTTCGATTAGCTTAATTTTTTTTGAGTATAATCACTGATGGAAATTACAAAATATCAAACAAATATTTTTATATTATCAATGTATATTTAGGGATTAAAGGCTTTTCTTATTTAGATACTCTCAACGTCATTTTTTCAGTACTATTACTTACTAATCTCAAGAAGATAAAAATAAATATATAGGCATAATTTAATTTAGTATATTTTTGAGTCAATTTACAAAAATAAAAAACCTCTAAACTCAGTTTTTAAGCCTTTTTGACTCCCATATATCAAAACTACTGTATATAAGATTACAAAAAATAATGAAAATAAAATTGATGATTGTATTCTTTAATGCTCTAAATTTAGATAATAAACAATACAGATATTGTAGAGGTTAACAAAAAGTTAAGCAGTAATAACTACATGATTATAAAATTTTTGTCAGAAAAATTTAGTATCAAGTGTTGCAGATACAAAAAATTTGGAAGTAGCTTGATTAAGAGAGATACAATGCTTGACAATAAAAAAAATTACAGTTAAAAAGTAGCTAAAATAGTAATTAGACTCTGACATAACAGAGTCTAAATACAAAATTAAAGTGATCAAACATACTTTTTATGAATTCAAACAGCCAGTCTGCCAATTCAACCGACGCATCTTCCCATCGTTTGGCAGACATCATCGGAACTGTGATCGGTTTGCTAACTTTGACATTACCTCTGTTAGTTATTGCTAATTACTCTTCCGTAAATATTCCAAATACCCAGCCATCCATCATCTATAACCTCAAGCAGAAGTGAAAAAATTAAAAATGAATTAAAAAAAAGTGTTTTTTAACAACTACGATGTCTTGCTCTAAAATATAGCGATCGCATGTGATTTGTGGAAGTTGAACACATAACAAAAATCCCCGGTCTTTTAGAGAAGTCGGGGATCTTGTTTTTTATCTATATTTATGAATGTCAAGATACGATAGTCCTCAAAAAGGGCAAAATAATTTTTGTCACTGCTTCTGGATATTCTTCATGCATTCCTAAAGAACCAGGAAGTGTTGTTGTTTGGACTCCGCTTATTTCTGCCAAAGCATCCATGTCAGCACGGGATTTACTGGGAGAAGATTCTCCAATAACCACCAGTAAAGGTACAGATAAATCTTGAACCAACGCCAAAAAATCAGCCTGATTGTGTACAGCGTCGAGATTTCCCGTCACAAAAGCAGCAGGTGCAAATCTAGCTCCTGGTTGTTGGGTATTTTGCCACTTATGCTCAATGAAGCTAGGGGTAAGTTTGGCCGCATCTACATAGACATGGCGACGGTACATAAAACTTAAAAAAGATGGTACGGTGTTGAGCTTGTAGAGTACTTGTCCCACAATAGGCGATCGCACTATTTCCCTAAATACCCTTGCTAGTTGTCGATCTACACCCATTGTTGGTAGGGGACCACGCCAAGTAGGTGCGACTAAAACCAATCGTGAAAATACTGAGGAATTCTTACGAGCTAATTGCAGAACATAAGCTGCACTATGACCAGCAGCAACCACTGCTACAGGAATATTAAATACCGAGGTAACAAAATATTCGAGAAAATGCTCATAAATTGCAGGTTCGTAATTTACAGGTAAACGAGAAGAATCTCCGAATCCAGGCCAATCTACAGCGACAACTTGAAAATAGGGAGCAAGTAACTTAGCTATCCCACTCATTTCTTCTCGTGTAGACACAGTACTAAAAGCAGGAAGTAGCAATAGCGGCGATCCATTACCAATAGTTTCATAAACAATCTGCGATTGCTGATTCTCCCAGTTCCAGGTGAGTTCTTTGACTACTCCACCGATACCAAAATTAGTAGGAGATGATAATAAATTATTTGACATGAGACAAATTTTTATGATGATTGATTCTTAATAACTTTTATTATTAATTAAACTGTAAACACAAAATTTATATTTTCCCTTTTCTCCTAATTTTGACATTCCAAAGCTTTCTTTTGCATAGTCTTGAAGATATTATAAAAACCATTAGCACGAGAAGGTGTCAGGCTAACATTTAAGCCAGTTTCTTGAATAAAATCTGGAGTAAGTTGAACAATTTCAGCAGGGGTAAGTTCATTCAAACCTTCAATTAAAAGACCGACTAATCCTTTAGTTAATTGAGAATCTGAATCGCCTTGAAATATGACTTTATCGTCTGCCAAAGCAGCCGTAATATAAACTTGGGAAACACATCCAGGTACTTTATTTTCTGAGATTTTATCAGCTTCTGGAAATTCCTTCAGCTTCTGACCATACCAAATGAGCTGCTCATAGCGTCGTTTCGGGTCAGTAGCACGTTGAAAGCGCTGGACAATTTTGGCAAGGTTTGGTGGCAGCGAGTTTAGGATAGAGGACATAACACAGTTCAGCAAGCGAGCATACACCTTGAGTTTAGATGATTTTGCAGGTGATTGTGCAGTCAGGGTAAGCTCATCTAATTTGGGATAATGCGAACTTGACAAATAAAAGATTTTCTGGATTAACTGGAATGCGATTAGCTGTTACAGCATCAGCTAAAGTTGTTTGGGGCGCGATCGCTTGCTCTATATTGGCTGATAGATCACAACCAGTAACACTGGCTACCATACCAATACTTCCTGCGCCTGCTAGCTTCAAGAAATAACGACGTCTAACAAATCCATTAATTTGACTCATCAATTTAGCTCAATAATGGAATCCAGCTATTTAAAGCTTTATTCGCTCAGGAAAATAACAATTTTTCCAGCTTTCAAGAGTAGGAATTGAGACCATTTAATAGTTATTTAATTTTTATTAAAAAAGATGTAAAGGTATAAATGTGTGATGATGTAGAAAAAACAGTAAAATTAATTAAGTGCAAATACAGAGGATAAAATTAGGTATTTATTTAACTTCTTGAACTTTTCATTTTTTATTTGAAATTACTTCACATTTAGAGGATTGTAATTAACTGTAATTAACGCCAAAATCGGGATAGACAAACATTTGGAAAGTTCTTGAATCCTGAAAAATATACAAGTATCTCAAGAAACAAAAATCCAGGGTGCGTGTCTCATCAATCAAGTAAACTACTTAAGTAATCGTTCATGATCCGACAATCTGCTTTTGGCACTGCTTTAAGTATGCTTGTCCTTGCTGGTGGCTTAACAACCACTTCACTAGGTCACACTTCAACAAAAAAATTATTCGCCAATCAGACGTTACTGACTTCACCACCTCAGATTACGTCTGCTGTTACTTTCAAAACAACTGATTTGGAAAAATTAGTTTTTGAGCGAATTAATCGATATCGTGCTTCTCTGGGTCTAAAAAAACTAACTCTAAATGCTAATATCTCTAAACAAGCAAAAATTCATAGTCAAAATATGGCTAGAGGTAAAGTCCCCTTTAGTCATCAAGGATTTGAAAGACGAGTTAATGCTGTTCCTATTCGCTACATCAGCGCCGCCGAAAATGTTGCTTACAATCTAGGATATAGTGACCCAGCAGCAGAAGCTGTCACTGGCTGGATCAAAAGTCCTGAACATCTAGTCAACATTAAAGGCAATTACAATCTAACCGGAATTGGTGTAGCGACCAATAGTAAGGGTGAAGTTTATTTGACACAAATTTTCATTGGTAATCGGTAATTGGTAATTTTTATTAGCCATTAACCACTAACCAACAACTACAATAATGTAGTGTCTAGTGAGATTATTTTCTAGTAGACACTGCTTTTTTTGTGACGATTACATGGAATTACAAGATTTTCAAGTTTGCGATCGCGACCTTAGAGATGCTTCTCTATCCCAGTATTTACAAGCTGATGCGATCGCAGTTGATACAGAAACAATGGGATTAATACCGCAGCGCGATCGCTTGTGCTTGGTACAACTATGTAATAGCCAAGGCCAAGTAACAGCCATTCGTGTTGCTAAAGGACAAACTGAAGCGCCTAACTTAAAAAAATTGCTAGAAGCGGCGAATATTGTTAAAGTCTTTCACTTTGCCCGTTTCGATGTTGCTACCTTACGTTACCATCTCGGCATTCACGTCAATCCAGTTTTCTGTACCAAAATAGCTAGTAAATTAGTTCGCACCTACACCCCACGTCATGGACTGAAAGATGTGGTGCAAGAATTAGAACAAGTAGAACTAGATAAAAGTTCCCAAAGTTCTGATTGGGGAAACGCTGATCGACTCACCGAAGCTCAACTTAGTTACGCTGCTAACGATGTCCGTTACTTACTCAAAGTTCAACAGAAATTAATCGCAATGCTTAAACGAGAAGAACGTTTGCAAATCGCTCAAGAATGCTTTCAGTTTTTACCGACTATAGTTTCCCTAGATTTGTTGCAATTCAAAGATATTTTTGAACATTGACTTCTGGTTATTAGTCATTGGTCATTGTTTATGACTTAATGACTAATGACTAATGACTAATGACTAAAATTTATACTTCTTTTTCCGCATGTTCTGTGTGTTCTTTCATGCGATCCACAACATTGTATGCACCAGCACTAGGAGCAACTTGTGCTTCTACAACACCTTCGGTTGCACCACCAATTGCTTTCCATGCAGGTAAACCGCCTTTAAGTTCACAAACATGTTCAAAGCCAGCGCTTCTCAACGACTGTGCGGCTTGGGCTGTTTCTTCGTCATTAGCACCATAAACATAGATATCACGGCTTTTAGCGATGGTTGCCGTTGCACGATCTACCAATTCATTTAATGGCATTGGCATCGCACCTGTGATATGACCTTGGTTGTGAGTTTGGCGATCGCGCACATCTAGAATTGTTAGCGCAGGTTCTCCCCACTCTAAACGAGATTTCAATACATGCACATCAGACTGTCCATTGATTGGGGGTTGTGAAGGAATAATATTTTCTACAAGTTTGTTATCCATAATTTTTCCTCATTTATTAGACTAAGCAAATTCACAAAGCCTGAGAACGTCAAGACATGAACAAACAAGCGTCCTCCGGCTTTGAATCTCCTACAGATGAGTGCAGAATTTGAATCACTGACCAAAATGTACCTAAAAAAGCTACTAAAACTTCTCTTTCTTGAGAATGAAGCTGATGAATTTCTTCCTATCTATCTGGAGGTATATTGCTTGATTTCAAAATTCATTTTGTCAGTTTGTAGATAATTTTTAACACTTAACCAAAAATTAATCTTCGTCAAATATAATACATCAAAATATCTTATTCTTAAATGCCTGACTGAATAAAATTTTACATGTATGTCTACATCTAAAAATCCTCGAACTTTAGGGTTTATCAATGTTTTTGAAAACCTTGATCCTCAATCAAAATTAGTATTTATTAGCCTTGGTTTTGCCAGTGTTGGTTTAGTTTTATTTATTATCTGGAATCTAATTCTCCGCCTCACTTCACCGCAACTTATCCTGGCTGCGGGAGATCCAGAAGGAGAAAGTTATATTATTAGCGAAGCTATTCAAAAGGTTGTACAAAAGAAATCCAACATTAACATTAAAGTAGTTGCAACAGGCGGTACGACACAAAATTTAGAAATGTTACAGACAGGAAAAGCTGAATTAGTGACGGCTCAAGCAGATGTTATTGGCCAAGAAATGGATCTAATTGAAAGTCGTCAATCTCACTCAGCAATTTCTCAGATTCAAGCTTCTCCACGGGCTGTAGCAGTGTTGTATCAAGATTTATTTCAGTTAGTTGTCAGAGATCCAAATATTCAGGAATTTGAACAACTACGGGGTAAAACCATTGCTTTACCAGCTAAAGGTGGACAATATAAATCTTTTTTGAAAATCGCAGAACATTATGGTTTGGTAAAACAAGATAAAGCAGATGTGATTATTTTAGGTTTACAGAGTAATTATTACGATGATAGGCAAGCAGAAGAAGACTTTAAATCAAAAAGAGCAGATGTGCTGTTTCGTGTCCGCGCTTTAGGTAATCTTGGTATTGCCAAGCTTGTTCAAGACCAAGATGGGCGCTTGCTACCAATTGCTCAAGCACAAGCAATGAAAATCAAGTATCCTGCCTTTGAAAATGCGAAAATTCCCCAAGGAGCATACAGGGGTAATCCGCCGATGCCATTGGCTGAATTAGATACAGTAGCTATAGATCGGCTATTGGTGGCTAGCCAAAAAATCGATGACAACGTAATTAGAGAAATTACACGAATTATATTTGAAAATCGTCAAGAAATAGCAGATGCGATCGCTGAAAATCATGCCGAAGTCAAACCTTTAGTTGCTAGCATTAAACGTCCTAGAGATAATGATGGTACAGGTATTCCAATTCATCCAGGTGCGATCGCTTTTTACGAACGAGATAAACCATCTTTTGTTCAAGAAAATGCAGATTTTTTAGCTTTAATTTTAACAATATTCTTACTAGTAGCTTCCTGGTTCCAACAACTTAAATTATGGGTAGAGCGTAGTAAAAAAGATAAAGCCGATGATTATATTAATACGGCTATCAAACTGATGGATAAAGGTATAGGTAAGCTGGAAGATAGACAAAAACAACTTGATCATACTTTTAAAAATGCTGCCGAGGCTTTAATCGCCGAAAGAATTTCTCAAGAGTCATTTCGTACTTTTAATGAAGCTTATAAAACTACAAGAGAAGCAATAGACAGAGAAAAAGAAATTTATTATCAAGAAATTGAGCAAAAACAAAGAGAAATTTCTGCGGAGTATATTAAGGCAGTTGTCGCATTATTACAAGATAAAACCATCAGGAAAGATTTACTACAAACAAAATTAGATCAAATTCTTGAACAAGTAGCAAGTGACTTAATTGCTGAACAGATTTCTCAAGAATCCTATCGAACTTTTGTAGAAGCGTATAAAATTACCAGAGATGCCATTGAACTGAAATAATATAATCTAAAATTTTCACTACTTACTAAATATTCAAACTCTGGAAAAAATAATATTAGAATTACTAAAGATTGGTTTACCTTCACTTGAAATTGAAAAAAATCGAGAAATTTATATGAAGCAGAATTTTGGACAGCTGATCGACGGCTTGCTGAAGCTGCTAAAAACTCAGGCGCTTTATGGGTACATTTTCTTAACGAAGCAACCTTATAAAAAATTAAGAAAAAGGTGGCTTTTCAACCACCTTAACAAAAAAAATCAATTCAAAAATTTTTAAGCCAACACAAAATCAACATCACTTGTTCCACCAGTTTCAGATTTTCCAGAACGCAATTGTTGATTATTCACTTCCACAGCAAAAGGTGTGCTATCTAAATTAAGATTGTAGTCAGTTTTCTGATTGGTATACCCAACACTAGCGATCATCTTCCGACCTTGATCTGTGTAGATAAAAGCCAACATTTGATTTTTTTGTTGCTTATTGTCGTATGCCCAAATGACCATATATTGATTGTCTTCATAATCAAATATTTTGGGTGGACGATTTGGGACATAACGCCCTGCTTCACCAAAACTTTTATCTAGAAAATCTTGTACAGAGTTTGTTTCTACAGTTGCATAAGCAACTTCTTGGGGAGATGTAGCTACAGCGTCGCCTTGACTTTCATCAACAACTTCTTCCTTCCCACGATTACGGAAATAATCTACTGCGGCTTTAGTTCCAATAGCACCAACAGCAGCAATTCCAGTCCCGATGAGTATGTTGCGAAGTTTGTTATTATTCATCGTTGATTGTGATTGTTAAAAACACCACAAATAATAGTCAAGGGTCAAGGGTCAAGAGTCAAGAGTTTGTTGGTAATTATTCGCCTTGTCCTCTCACTCTTGCTAATTCACCTGCTAAGTTGATCGCTGCTTTCATACTGGTTGCATCAGCAATTCCTTTACCTGCAATATCAAACGCTGTACCGTGATCTGGTGAGGTACGAATAAAAGGTAGACCAATAGATGTATTGACGGCGCGGTCAAATGCCATTAATTTAACCGGAATTAGACCTTGATCGTGGTAAAGTGCCAGGTAAGCGTCTGCGGCTTTGGTTGAGTCAACGCCACCGTACCACGCTTTACCTGGCTCAACCCACATTGTATCGGGCGGGATTGGGCCATATAGTTGCCATTGGGGACGTTTTTGACGTTCTTGTTCTAACCAGGGAATAATTTTATCTAGTTCTTCATGTCCGAGTTGTCCCTGTTCACCACTGTGGGGATTTAAACCCGCGATCGCAATTCTGCCACTATCAAGACCAAAATCTTTCTCTAAACACTCCACCAGCAAATCGAGTTTTTTTGTCAGCAACTCTGGTGTTAATGCTTCAGGTACTTGACATAAAGGTATATGTGTAGTGGCTAATAAACACCGTAATGTCCAATTAGTGTGGGGCGATCGCGCTACGAACAACATGCCAAATTTATCTGTACCTGACTTTTCGGCTAAAAGTTCTGTTTGCCCTGGATAATCATATCCTGCTGCTTTCCAAGCAGATTTGGCAATCGGAGCAGTCACTATCGCATCAAATTCACCTTTTTGAGTGCGAGCGATCGCATGTTCCATATAGGCAAAACTAGCTGCACCACTGGCTGCATTACCTGTCCCCATCACAATTTCGCGTTTAACTTGTGCTTCTAATGCTACATCCAGAATAGATAGATTTTCTGGATTAGCTAGAGGTACTAAATTACCACTGACAAGAAGCTTAGTATAATTTCTCAATAGTAAATCTTGGCTACCCACAACCGTCACATCAAAAATTTTGCTCAGTTCTGGATCTGCCAAAGCTTTTAATATCACTTCTGGGCCGATTCCGGCTGGATCTCCTAAAGTGATCGCTAGACGTGGGCGATGCTGTAATGGTGATATGAGGTTGTTTTGATTCGATTGGGACTGAGACATATTGTATTACCATGTCTGACGGCAATTAAAATTGCCTTTAGTGCAAATCCCAGCTTTGAAAAGACTGGGTTTTGCACCTATTGTATACACTGATAAATTCCACATTAGAGCAAATTTAGGTACAATATAGTGCCGCATTGGCTACAGTTCTCATGACCTCATCTGCGTCGTTTAACATACTAGAGTTAGAGTCTCTCCAAACCGATATCGCCGAATTATTTGAGCGCTTACCAAAGTTGAAGAATCGACGGTATATTCAGCAGGCGCTAGCTACCATAGTGCGTCTGGCTGAGAGTGAAGTCGATCGCCTGGATTGGAAAATTATGTCGGCTGCTTTAATAGACATGGAGCGTGGTTTTGAACTCTTTCATGATTACCGACATGTCCGAAAAGTGACCATATTTGGCTCGGCTCGCCTGTCACCAGAAAGCCCAGAATATCACATGGCTGTTGACTTTGCTCGCTATGTTACTCAACTAGGATTCATGGTCATGACCGGTGGTGGTGGTGGGATTATGCAAGCCGGTCATGAAGGTGCTGGACGAGAAAATTCTTTTGGTCTAAATATTCAACTACCCTTTGAACAGCAAGCAAACCCAATTATTGAGGGTGATCCGAAGCTGATTCATTTTAAATATTTCTTTACTCGCAAGTTATTTCTTTTAAAAGAAAGTGATGCTGTTGCTTTATTTCCTGGTGGGTTTGGCACTCAAGATGAAGCTTTTGAGTGTATGACTCTAAGTCAAACGGGTAAGTTTGGCCCAGTACCCGTAGTCTTAATTGACCGTCCTGGTGGAGACTACTGGCGCTCTTGGAGTGAATATATTGATAAACAATTGGTGCAAAATGGCTTGGTAAGTCCTGAAGATCCAAGTCTATATACAGTAACAGATGATTTGGTGGTGGCTTGTAATGCGATTACCCGTTTTTACCAGGTTTATCATTCTAGTCGCTATGTAGGCGATCGCTTGGTAATTCGCCTCAGAACAGACTTATCAGATGCGGAGGTAGAGCAATTAAATGCTAATTTTAGCGACATTCTGGTGACAGGACGAATTGAAAAAAGCCAAGCTTTACCTCAAGAAGGACAAGATGAAACATTGGAACTACCCCGCTTAGTTCTTTACTTCAATCAAAGAGATTTGGGGCGTCTTTATCAAATGATTGCTGTTATTAATAGTATGGGTGCGCCTTCATTAGAAGATAGAGCGCACCCAGAATTGAAATGACCAGATGGACTTCGCAGCAGTTATTAGGAGAAAAGATTAAGGGGACTTTTCCCCTTAACCTGAAATAGTGCAAAAACGACTTTTCCAAAAAGCCTACTTAACAAGAATACACGGTAGCGAATATTTTTGTCAATACATCATTTACGAGTACAGGTGCAATGGTGGGAGGATGTCAATCTCCTGTTTTATATTTAAATCCAGCTTTTTCAGCTATCATGCTTAAAAGTTTTGATGTGGCACGAGTTGGTTCATATACACTTGTTTCCCACTCGCTGACGGTTTGTTGGCGAACACCTAACTCTTCGGCAAATTCTTTTTGGGAAAGTCCCATTTTAAGGCGTAGTGCTTTGATGGTTTCGTTGTTCCAGTTGATAGTATTGGTTGCAGTTTGCACTTTGTAGCTATCAGTTGGTTTGCGGCGAAAAGTGACGGTTTGTGTTTCTAGGTTAGGTTCTACTACATACCCCGCCTTCATCCACGCTGAAGCTTGGGGTGAACCTGTGCTGCGATTTCCCCACCATCGGCGTTCTTTTCTAGCTGAGTTGGGTAGAGTGTGATTAATTAATTTTTCAATTTCTGTAAAAGAAATAGTGATTTCAGGGCAATCACTTCTTTGGAGATATTCTAAAAGTGGCTGATATTTACTTCCTCCTTTCACGCTTACTCCATCTCCCAATAGATATTACTATGTACAATTTCTTAAAACTATCAAAAATATAGGAATCCGGTTTGATTTATGAACTTACATACGGTTCGGTTCAGGATTTTGTCATGTAGAGACCGTAATTTTACGGCCTTTACACAAGGTTTTGGTCTTATCCGAACTCTTGCAAATAAAAAATTAATTTGCTTATTTCTAAGAATTTACGAGTGATTCAGCACCCAATTTACAAGCGTGCGAACACCGAAGCCAGTTGCACCAGACCCGTTATAACCGTTTTCTTTGTCAGCCCAAACAGTTCCAGCTATATCCAGATGCGCCCAAGCTACAGTATCTTTGACGAATTGTTTTAAAAATAAGGCAGCAGTAATAGAACCAGCCGGACGAGGACCTGTGTTTTTCATGTCCGCAATACCAGATTTTAGTCCTTCAAAATATTTTTCTTCCATTGGAAGCCGCCAAATTTTCTCGCCTGCGCCCTGAGCGGCTGTTTCCAACTCTTGGGCTAAAGTATCATCAGGTGTAAACAAACCAGCAATCTCATCACCAAGGGCAATTACACAAGCACCAGTGAGGGTCGCTAAATCAACGATCGCATCAACTCCAAGTTGATCAGCAAATACCAAAGCATCAGCTAAAGTTAACCGTCCTTCAGCATCGGTGTTATTTACTTCAATTGTTTTACCGTTAGATGCTTTGAGAATATCACCAGGGTGCATCGCATGACCACTAATCATGTTCTCAGTGACGGCGGAGATAAAGTGAACCTCCACATCTGGCTTGAGTTGACCAATTGCTTTGGCTGCACCAAAAGTGGCTGCTGCACCGCCCATGTCAATTTTCATGGTTTCGATCCCACTACCTGCGCCTTTGATGTTAAGTCCGCCAGAATCAAAGGTTAAGCCTTTACCAATAATTGCCAATTTGCGTTTGGGTGTAACATTTGGCTTGTAGGTGAGGTGAATAAATTTTGGTGGTAAATCAGAAGCTTTTGCTACTCCCAAAAACGCGCCCATACCCAACTTTTCACAGTCTTCTTGTTCCAGAATTTCTATGTGCATTCCTGTTTCGGAAGCGATCGCCGTTGCGGTTTCTGCCATTGTAATTGGTGTGACTTCGTTCGCAGGAGCCGCTACTAGTTGCCTAGCCAAAATTACTCCAGAACTAATTTGATTCGCACGAGCGATCGCAGCCTCTTGTCCACTCATATTCAGTAATTCTACGGTTTCTATTTGTGGCTCTTTATCCTCTGGCTCTGACTTAAAGCGATTATCTTGATACAGTGCCAACTCCACACCTTCAGCCAAGGCTTGGGCTGTTTGGGCAGGATCGTTATTCCAAACAGGCAAACTAATCCCTAGAGTTTTAATTTTTTGCTTTTTGGCTTGGCGAGCAACCACAGCCGCAGCACGACGCAGAGTATCCAATTTGACTGCATCTAGTTTTCCCAAACCCACCAAGATAATTTTACGAACTGGGCTACCACTAGCTAATCTTGTGACAGCAGTACTACCGATTTTCCCCTTAAATTCTTCTTCTGCAATTAGTTCTTTTATATACCCAGCAAATTTCTGATCTAAAGTCTCCAGTTCGCCAGTTAACTCTGTAGCATCTTCAAATAATCCTACTGCCAAACCATCTCCAGTCCACTCTAAAAGCGAGGTACTACTAAGTATAATTTCCATTTGTTTGTTGTGTGTAAAAGTTCTTGTACCAGTATTGCGTAAAATTTGTGTTTTATGGATTGTTGATAAATCAATTCCATTTTCTAAAATCCAAAATCCAAAATCGATTGACCATTTGCTTGTGTTTGTTTGAGAATGCTAGGAATAGCTTCTATGATTCGTTTGATGATTTGTTCTGAGGTTTCTTCTGCTGTAATGGTAATTCGCAGATCGGCTTGGTTATAGAGTGCTTGTCTTTGTTCGAGGAGCGATCGCAGTTTTCCTTGAGGATCAGTATCTTGCAGTAATGGTCTAGTGGTATCTTCTGCTAAACGTTTATATAGTATTTCCACTGGTACATCTAGCCAGATAATTATGCCGTGATGCAGGTAACTCCAGTTATCTCGTCGCAGTATTATTCCCCCACCTGTAGCAATGACTAGCTTGGTAAAAGCACATACTTGTGCCAATACCTGACTTTCTAACTGACGAAATGCTGCTTCTCCTTCTTCAGCAAAAAGTTGATTGATGGTTTTTCCTGCTGCTTTTTCTAGTAAATTATCAGTATCTACAAAGCCGTATCTTAATTCACGAGCTAACATTCGCCCTAGTGTGGTTTTACCAGCACCCATCATACCTATTAAGTACAAGTTGATTCCTTGTAATCGCTCATTCACCTGTCGCTGCACTCCAGTTCTAGCAATTTTGGATTTTAGATTTTAGTAGATTTTAGACAAATCACCTATTCTTACTTTGCGATGTATCCGACGGTTTGATTGAAGCGCAGCATTTCGAGACTGCGATCGCCATAAACACCTTCTATTTGTTGTTGGCAACACTCAATGGCAAAATCGTTTAAATCTTCTGAGTTAATGCTATACATATCTTCAAATACGTCTGGTTCTACTCGACAAAAACGTGGGCGATCAGAGTAAATGCGGCATTCACGACTATCATGGTCGTAGTTAATACACCATCCATCTTCACCTACCATACTTAAATAAAGTTCTAGTTCGTCTGGATTTAAATATTCGTGTAAGTCTGGACGGTATTTAGGATCGAGATGACAGCAGGCTCCACATTGTTTTATACATTGCCAGATTGTCATTTTTTTTACCTTTTTCAATTATCAGTTAGACGCGATTAATCGCGTTTGTACAGTTATCAGTTAGCTAGAGACGCGATTATACTCTTACGAGCGTCTACGCGTCCGTTATCAGTTATCAGGTTCTGAAGCTTGCTGGAAGGTGCTGATGACACTTATTTTACTGTGGCTGTTACTGTTTACTAATTTCAGGATTCAGCCATATACATCTTGCTACCTTAGTTTTTTATGTGGTTTCTTATAATTTTGTTAAGTAAATTAAATTTAATAGGCGATCGCCAGATATGATTAATTCCGGGTTTGACCGAAAATAATGGGATACAAGCCCCGTCCTTGAAGTACCGGCTTTGATGTTAAAATACACTTGGATTAACGATCCCCCTCTAGGCTCAAGACGCGTTGAAACAGCTACGGTCAACGACCCAAAGGAAAAACTCAAAATTTAATAACTTGTAGTCGATTAGTCGCGGAAGGGCATTCCGAGACTTAAAACGGGTGTAGAGAGAGTGTAAGACCTGATTTCAGGCTTTTCTCAATGAAACGTCAACCCCATTCGGCGACCAGTTCCCCTACAAAGTGCGTAGGTTACTGGCGTGGCGAAGAATCACTGCACTTATAGGGCAGTGAGGATGTCAAAATAGAGTAATACATTCTTTTTAGTTTTTTGGGAGCAACTAATGTTTGAGGCTATAGCCAATATCAATTGGGAAGTAATTTTTCAGCTATTATTCGTAGCACTGATCATGCTAGCTGGGCCAGCAGTAATTTTTGTACTAGCTTTTCGCGGTGGCGACCTCTAATAGACCTCTTGCAAAAATAATTCATGGTATGATAGAAAGTTTTTAAAATTTGCGTTCCATTTCAATCAGAAATACCAATAAAGTAATAAAAGTTCTCTGTATAGATTTTGATGTGCATTTTGAAGAAAACTTTTAATCATACCACAAAATAATTTTGCAAGAGGTCTAATATAAAATTCAATTAATTTTAATTTCCTTTGCTCTAGCCCGCATTTAGCGGGCTTTGCTTTTTCTTTATTGGTGGTTATTTGTCATTTCTTTGTTCTGTTTGTTTGAGATAATAAGTTAGCTTTTCGCATCATTTGAGTGAGTCGGTCAATTAATCGTACTTCTTGCTTACTGTCTTCTAGCATTTTTGCTATGGTAATAGCCCTTTCATAAAAATTACGGGCGGTTGGGAAATTACCTATTTGCTCGTATAACTTAGCATAAGACTCAAAAGATTTTAATTCTTCTTGTCGATTTTGTAATTCTTGAGCTAGTGTTAATCGTTGCTGTAACAAATCAAAGGCACGTTCATAGCGTCCCACAGAACTGTGAGCAATTACTAAACCATCAATTGCTCGTAATTCGTTTACGCGATCGCCACTGTATTTTGCAATCCGCAATGCTGATCCGTAAATCCCAATTGTACCTTGATAATCTCCTGCTGCTAGGTAGGTCTCACCTAAATTATTCAGAGTATTAGCCTCACCAATGGAATCACGAACCTGACGTCGGAAACTTAGAGCATTCTCATAAAGTTTGATGGCTTTATTGTAATTTCCTAACCTCGCATTTGCTAGCCCCAAATTACTCAAAGATAATCCTTGACCTTCAAGATTTTTTACATGGCGAGCAATTTCCAGAGCTTCTGTAAGAGTTTGCAAACTAGCAGTGGGTTCGCCTTGTTGCAACAATAGTGTACCTATATTATTCAAGGCGAAGATTTGACTTTGAAAGTCATGGGTATCACGAGCGATCGCTAGGCGTCGGCGTATAGCGTCTTCTGCTTCTTTGTAACGACCCAACTGGACATAACCTCTACCAAGGTAATCGTAAATTAAACCCTGGGCATTGAGATCACCAATCGAATGATAAATTGAGAGTGCTTGTAACCAAGACTCGATTGCTTTGTCAGATCTCCCAGAAGCTTGTTGCTGCTGACCAATTCGCAGTAAAGTATCTGCTTGGTCAGTTGATTGTTGGACTACAGATTTATCTGTCTGACCATGGAGTTGTTCAGTAATATCCACAGCATTAGTCACTATGGGATGAGATATAAAACTAGCAACTAAAAAGAGCAAAGGGAAAGGGAGACAAGAAAAATAAGAAAAAGGTATCAAATACCATTCTTTCATAAAATTTGACCGTAAAATTGCGGCTTCAAGAATAATTTAATTACTTTTGATTATTTGTTACTAATAAATACACATATTTTAGTGGTTTCTACGCAATAGCTGGTGGCAGTAAATTTTCACCCAAGTAGATAGCACGAATATCTGTTGGTAACTTATCCTCTAGCATACGATAACCTTCTTGGAGAAAATTGGCTACTTCGCTAGGAGCGATCGCTTCTCCTTCAGCTTGTAGATAGGCAGCAATTCTTGTTTCGCTCCAATGGAAGGTTTGAGCCATCAGAACCATCAAGCGTAATACTGGTGCCATTTGATCTAATGATTGTTCTAAATAACACCATAACGGTACAGAAGTCGCTTTGAGAGAATAATGAATTGCTTCAGTTGGAGGAAGTTCAATCTCGTTGATGCAGTAAGCAGTCTGATCAATGAGCCAATTTTGTAAGCTCAGACTTTCTCTACCAGGTTGAGTGCTACCGAGATTAAATCCACCCAATTCATAGTAGATATGTCGCCAAGTTAGAGCAAATAAATAATCTGCTTGCACAGGCGATCGCGCCGAATGACGAATCACTGTATAAACTATGGGGCTATAACGGCAAAAAATAGCTGTAAAGTATCTTCCCGACTCTGGATGTTGCTGGAACAACCTGACGAGTTCTGGATCAGTGTGATGGAACAGTGACTTCACTAGGGGATGATTAGCTTCAGGAAAATGAGGTATTTGCACAGTCCGAATCAGCTTATGTTGTTAGAATTAACTTAGCAATAGCAATCTATAGTAATTAATCGCATAGTCTGTTGGTGTAAGCCTGTTTTTGAGCTAACACCAAGGCAGATTAGCACTTGGTACACTAGAAATAAAGACTTTATTTAAGTCATAATTTACAAAACAAAAGCGACTCCCTTATATATAATTCCCGATTCTGTTCATGTTTATAGCAAGTGTGACACCATTCTTGGTTAATACATATACTTTTGGCTCTTTTTTGCCTTCCATACCACTAGATAGCCTTTTCTCTACTCAAGGCATAATGGTGATGCTACTAGCAGCCTATGCCGGCGCCATGTGGATGTTTCTTACCAGTGCGCCAAAGGTATATACGGTTATGGTGTCGGATCTCGAAATTGCACGACAGTTGTATGAAGGACTCCTAGATTTACCAGCAGCAGAAGTACCGCTACACTACTACTACAATTATGAGCAAACTATAGGCGCAACAGGAGTTGATCCGCTTTACTTAGGAAGCAGTCCTTCCTTTGCTAACAAAATGTCGAATGGAAGTGAAGGACTTTGGTATCAACTTAAGAAAAACGTTCAGTTGCATGTAATTACGGGAGCTAGTTTAGGTACCAAAAATCAACAACGCCACGTTTGCTTTGACCACGAATGTATGGAAATGATTTTAATGCGGGTAGAGGTGCGGGGGTTGAAATTCAAAATTCGCAGCAGAAAACCCTTGAACTTTTTGGTTAAAGATTACGAAGGGCGAGTTATTGAGATGGCTGAAGTTGCAAATTGAAGAATTTGAACTAAATAAAATACACAACCTCACCCCCATTCCCTCTTCTTGCTAAGGAAAAGGGATAAGTAGTCGGGGTGAGCTAAATATATATAAACTAATCTGACTTTTGACATATCAATTTACACCTACATTCATAGCAGCCAAAAAGGCTTTTTGGCTAACATCTTTGTAAATTGTATCTAAATATTTCATAGCTAGATCAGCCGCAGTTAAGCTTGCAAGATTTTCCTCTTCTTTAGCAAGAGGAATTGCTCCTAAAACATCTAAAACTGTTTCACTAGTTGATGGCGCGATTACAACTAAAGAAGATTCTAAAGGCTCATGATATTGCCAAAAAGATTCTATATTTAAAGAATATTGAGTTTGTGAAACCAACTCTTTATCGTCTAGAGTTTTATCTGTTGGGACTTCAATATTCGCACTACGTAACTGACGTAAGTTGCTAATAATTTGCTCTTTTGTGCGTCCCCGCAATAGAAAGAGTACAAAAGGATCTTCGCTAAAGCGATCGCCTAACTGATAGTAAACTGCTGCAATATGTTTACAGGGATTTGCTTTATCAGGACAAGAACATCTACTGTGGACATCAGATAGAGTAAAAGGAAATAGCGAAATCCCATTAGCACTAAAAACTTCTTCTATATTTTGTGGCATTTCTCCTGCCAAAAGTTTAGCCGCAAAAATTGCTTTTTGAGACATTGTTTCTACTACATAACCCCACTCTTCATCACTAAAAGAGTCAAGAGAAAGAGAAACTATATAAGGTTCTGTTTCACTACCTTGAACCTTCGCTAACACCTTTGCACTCTCAAACTCAATACTAAGCACATTTCCTTGACGTGCATAGTTTCTACCACGTTCTAAACGCTTCTTAAAGCGATAGGAATCTAATAATTCTAGCCACCGTTGTGACCACCATTCTCGACTTGCTTGTAATGTGTAATTTGTCATTGGGGATTGGGGATTGGGGAAGGTGGGGTCCCCTCTGGGGATAAGGGGAAGGTAGGGGTCTCCTGGAGGGGATAAGGGGTAATGGGGATTGGGGATTGGGGATTGGGGATCGGGGATGAATCAGTTAACAGTTTAATTTGATAACTGATCACTGAATAACTGATAACTGATTAGTTGTCCTCCTTGTCTGCGATCCCTGATCCCTGTTACTCTGAATCTTCTTCCATCACTGCACTACGATCTAATAAAAGTAAATTACGGAGTTGGTTTGTATCGAGTTCAGTTAACCACTCTTCACCTGCACCCACAACTTGTTCAGCTAGTTGCTTTTTGCTTTCAATCATGTCATGGATTTTCTCTTCTAAAGTGCCAGTACAAACAAATTTATGTACTTGGACATTGCGGGTTTGACCAATACGAAAAACTCGGTCTGTGGCTTGATTTTCTACTGCGGGGTTCCACCAACGATCAAAGTGGAAGACGTGATTTGCACGAGTTAAATTTAGTCCTACACCCCCAGCTTTGAGTGACAAAATCATTATTGGTGGTCCTTGAGGATCATGTTGGAAACGGTCAATCATTTCTTCACGTTGTTTTTTGCTAGTACTACCATACAAAAAGAAAATTTCTCGTCCTAGCTGTTGTTCTAAATAGGGTTTGAGTAGTTTACCCCACTCAGCAAATTGGGTAAAAATTAAAGCGCGATCGCCTTCCGATAAAACCTCTTCTAACATTTCCTGCAATCGTAGTAATTTACCAGATAACTGCGGTTCTGAGAGAGTAGTTTTTTTCAAATACTGGGCGGGATGATTGCAGACTTGTTTGAGTTTAACGAGTAAACCTAAAATCATCCCCCGACGCTGAATTCCCTCGGCTGTTTCAATTTCAGCAAGTGAATCTTCTACTACTTTTTGATACAGTTCTGCTTGTTCCAAACTCAAACCACAAAAAACATTTATTTCCTGCTTTTCTGGCAAGTCTTGAATAATTTCACGGTCACTTTTTAAACGACGCAAAATAAATGGTTGCACTAATGAACGCAATTGATTCAATGAAGAAGTATCTCCATATTTTTCAATTGGCATAGCAAAGCGTCGTTGAAAGAATTGTTTATTTCCTAAATATCCTGGATTAAGAAAATCCAAAATAGACCAGAGTTCTTGGAGCCTATTTTCTACAGGTGTCCCCGTTAAAGCAATCTTATAATCTGCTTCTAATTGGCGCACTGATTGAGATTGTTTTGCCTCTGCATTTTTAATATTTTGGGCTTCATCTAAAACAATTCCCTGCCATGAAACAGTTTGTAATGACTTGATATCTCGGTGAATGAGCGCATAACTGGTAATTACCAAATTATGCTTGTTTGCTATTTCTCCAAATGTCTTACCTTTGGGACGCTTATCACCGTGATATTGCCAAACGTTCAGCGTCGGGGCAAATTTTTTAACTTCTCTTTCCCAGTTTCCTAAGACTGAAGTTGGGCAAATTAAAAGTGTTGGTTTTTCTAATGCATCTTGTTCTTTTAAATGTAGTAAAAAAGCGATAAATTGGATCGTCTTACCCAATCCCATATCGTCCGCCAGACAAGCACCCAAACCCCAGCGTTCGAGAAATGTCAACCAAGCAACTCCACGCTGTTGATAGGGACGCAACTCTCCTTGAAAATCGGCGGGTGTTGGTAAGGGTTCGACTGCTTTGTTATTTGTCAGGGTAGTAACCAACTCTTGCAATGCGCCTGATGCTTCAAAGCTAACCACGGGCAATTTTTCAATTGTCTGGGTATCTCCCGTACTCAAACGTAAAGCATCTTCCAAGGAAAGGGCCATTTGGTCTTTACGAGATGCAAAAAAGGCTTGGGCTGTTTTGATATCTTGGGGGCGCAATTCTACCCACTCGCCGTTAATTTCAACTAAGGGACTATTCAACGCCACTAAGGAGTCAAATTCTTTTTTGGAAAGAGTCTGTCCCCCAATTGCCAATTGCCATTGGAAATTTAGTAAACTTTGTAAACCTAAACGTCCCTGTTTTTGATTTGGTGTTTGGGCAGAAATTTTCAAACCCAGACGGTTCGCCCATCCTTCCCGGTTTGCTAAACTCGCAGGTAAAATCACACCTAAACCATTATCTTCAAGCCGTGTCTTCACCGACTTAATAAATTCGTAGGCTTGGATGGGGCTAAGGTTGCAAGATTGGGGATAAGTGGTATCCATGCTGGGTGTGATAATTGGATACAAACGCGATGCTAATCCCAATCCACGTAAAAATGTCTCTTGTGGTTGTTTAATAGTACGACCACGATAAACAAAGTTTTCAACTGAATGCTGCCATATTGTTTCTGCATCCACTAAAAATTCTGGATCATCTGGTGCTTGCAAAAAATACGCTAAAGTCCAATCTGTTTCGTCTGACTCCGGTGGATGCAAAACAAAAGCAGTACGAAACAGATTTTTTCCTGCCATCTGGTATTGTAGCGGCATTGTCCAAGCTTTTAGTGCCGCTTCTAGTCGTTCCAAACCTATAGGTTCAGCGTTGACAGTACCTAGTGTACCTGTTAGAGACTGCAACCACTGTCGTACCGCCGATGGAATAGATGCCATTACTCTTGCTTCCAGCACAGTTTGGGAAGCAAACATTTCTCTGATTTGAGTATCAATCGTACTATTGAGAAATCCCAGTAGTAATTCTTGTGGTTCTGGTGGGAAATTTACACTTAATGAGGATTGAGAATCATTCTCTATTCCCTCTTGTCCCTGATATGTCCGACAAGCTAATGGCATAAGTTGGGAAAATTTTTCTAGACGGGTTCCATCCAAAGCACTATCTAAAAGTGCTTGCCATTTGGCAATGAAAGAACCATCTATTTGGTGTTCAAGAGTAGGCAAAAATTTACATCGGGAGATTAAATCCAAACTCCAACGGGCTATTTGTGACCAAAATCGTAAATCTCCTCCTAAAAAATCATCCTCAACTTTGGCAACACTCAAAGGTAAAGAAGCCAAAAACTTTACTGCTTCTGTGGGATTGAGACAAAAACCCTCTACTCGCCACGGTTGTAGGTATTGTTCAGATGATTGTTCTGAACCTAATATTGCTGAATGTACAGGATAAATCGCTGTTACTCCCTCGGTTTTGCCTTCTACAAAATTAGTGGGAAAAGCAATAATCGTTTGCGAGGAGATTGGCAAAGTTTCTGTAGTTTTTTTCGCTTGACGCCGCCCTGTTTGCCCTGATGCGATCGCTTGTGTCTCTACAGATTGCGATCTTGAATTTGGAATTTTAATATTACGATAACTTAGCCACTCGCTTAATTCACTTGGTGTGATCGCATAAGGTAATAGTGGTACTTCTGTTAATGTGTTTGGATCAATATTCGTCCCTAGCGATCGCCAAGTCTCTCCCCAGATAAATAAACAGTTACCTTGATTTTGTATTAACCAACTACCGTGTAATATTGCCATTTGCCAACTACTCAAATTTTCCCAACATCAAAGCCTTGAATCTGCTTATTCTCCACTTTTGTGAATTCCTAACTTTTTAAATTTTAAATACATATTATGAATAAGTATTAAATATTTTTTTAAAAATAAAAATAATCTTAATAAAGTTTATGAGCAATGCAGTTACCCCTTTATAAAAATTTAAAAAATCGTATAAAAGTAGAATTAGATTATATGCATCCAGAAGAACAAGAGGAGGTAAGGAAATTACTGAATGTTGTGATTTTAGAAGGAAAAACCTATCCCAAAAACAACCCCTCTCACCATCAGAATTTGCAGCTTATTGGTTAAATCAGGATGCTTTTGTCATCAAAAAAGCAGCGAAATCTGCTACACAGCAAGCCAAAGAAATATGGGGAGTATTTTATCTCAAACCAAACTTTCCAGATCGATGTAGCCATATTTGCAACGCTGGTTCTATTGTACAACCTGACAAGCGGGCATTGGGGATCGGGGAAAGGGGATCGAGAAAAGGGATCGGGGAATAGGGACAAGGCAGATAAGGGAGATAAGGGGAAGAATAATGCCCCATGCCCTTTCCCCGATACTTTTTGTAACGAAATTGTTAATCATGAATTCTATATACTGCTCAAGCCAGTATTAGATCATAAATGTTAGGATTGCCACAGAGAGAGAATAGCGAGCATAGTAAGGAAAAAAAACTGAATGGGAGAATTTGAGAAGTCAATATCCTTCGATGGAAGGGATATTCGACTGAAGGTGGGTTTACTAGCACCCCAGGCTGGTGGATCGGTGTTGATACAATCTGGGGATACGGCAGTTCTAGTTACAGCTACGCGATCAGCAGCCAGAGAAGGCATTGATTTTTTGCCCCTCACGGTAGATTATGAAGAAAGATTATACGCAGCAGGTAGAATCCCTGGAGGATTGTTGCGACGTGAAGGTCGTCCACCAGAGAGAGCAATTCTCACCAGCCGTCTGATTGACCGCCCTTTACGTCCTTTGTTCCCCTCTTGGTTACGGGATGATCTGCAAGTTATTGCGCTGACTCTTTCTATGGATGAGCTAGTACCGCCAGATGTGCTAGCTGTTACTGGTGCTTCTATTGCTACCCTGATGGCAAAAATTCCCTTCAATGGGCCTATGGCAGCCGTGCGCGTCGGTTTGGTGGGTGATGATTTTATCATTAATCCCACTTATGCAGAAATCGAAGCTGGAGACCTGGATTTAATAGTTGCAGGTTCGCCGGATGGTGTAATCATGGTGGAAGCGGGAGCTAATCAGCTACCCGAACGTGATATTCTTGAAGCGATTGAATTTGGTTACGAAGCTGTGCAAGATTTAATTCAAGCGCAGCATGATTTAATTGCAGAATTGGGTTTGGAAATAGTGCATGAAGCACGACCAGAACCAGACCAATCACTGAGTAACTTTATTAGCGATCGCGCTACCGACGAAATTAGAAAAATCCTCTCACAGTTTGATTTCGATAAAACTGACCGAGATACAGCTTTGGATGCGGTCAAAGAATCCGTAGCAACTGCGATCGCGGAACTACCAGAAGAAGATCCAATTCGAGTGGCTGCAACTACTAACGCCAAGGCATTGGATAATACTTTCAAAGACATCACCAAAAAGCTGATGCGCCGTCAGATCATCGAAGATAATGTCCGGGTCGATGGTCGCAAGTTGGATGAAGTTCGTCCTGTTTCCTGTGCAACTGGTTTATTACCCAAGCGAGTCCACGGTTGTGGTTTATTTAATAGGGGGCTAACTCAAGTATTATCTGCTTGTACGCTCGGTACACCAGGAGATGCTCAAAACTTAAACGACGATTTGCAACAAGACCAAGCAAAGCGTTACATGCACCATTACAACTTCCCGCCATTCTCCGTTGGGGAAACCAAACCCATGCGAGCGCCGGGACGTCGAGAAATAGGTCACGGGGCGCTGGCGGAAAGATCTATTTTACCAGTGCTACCACCTAAAGAGGAATTTCCCTACGTAATTCGCGTAGTATCGGAAGTGCTTTCTTCCAATGGTTCTACCTCAATGGGTTCGGTGTGCGGTTCCACCCTGGCTTTAATGGATGCTGGTGTACCAATTCTCAAACCTGTGAGTGGTGCGGCTATGGGTTTGATTAAAGAAGGTGATCAAGTACGAGTCCTGACAGACATTCAAGGAATCGAAGACTTTTTAGGTGACATGGATTTCAAGGTTGCTGGTACGGATACCGGGATTACAGCCTTGCAAATGGATATGAAAATTAGCGGTTTGTCCTTGGATATTATTTCCCAAGCCGTCGATCAAGCAAGAGGCGCACGCTTGCATATTCTGGAGAAAATGCTCCAGACAATTGACCAACCACGCACAGAAATGTCACCCTATGCTCCACGTCTGTTGACGATCAAGATTGATCAAGACATGATTGGTCTGGTGATTGGGCCTGGAGGTAAAACCATCAAAGGCATCACTGAAGAGACTGGTGCTAAAGTTGACATTGAAGATGATGGCACTGTAACTATCTCTGCGGTGGATGAAAGCAAGGCCAGGAGAGCAAAAAGCATAATCCAAGGCATGACGCGGAAGCTGAATGAGGGTGATGTTTACGTAGGCAGAGTGACCCGCATTATACCTATTGGTGCATTTGTGGAGTTTTTGCCAGGTAAAGAAGGCATGATCCACATTTCTCAACTTGCTGACTACCGTGTTGGTAAGGTTGAAGATGAAGTTGCAGTTGGTGATGAAGTAATTGTCAAAGTACGTGAAATTGACAATAAGGGTAGAATCAATCTTACTCGTTTAGGTATTCATCCTGAGCAAGCGGCAGCAGCACGCGAACAAGCAACATCGAATAAATAAAATAGGAGGTCTGGTAGTGAGCGCTCTACAAAAGGATTAAAGTCCTGACTACAAAGTATAATTGCAGAAGCGATCGCAAACTAAAGAAGTAAGCCCGCAAGTCAACTGCGGGCTAATAGTCTAAGTCTACTTTTAGCAGACTGTAGTAAACGATTATCTAATAAACTGATAACTGAATTACTTACCAGTCACTTTTACAACTGCTGACATTCCAGGAGTAATGCGCGATTCATAACCTTTAATACTCGCCGGATCAAACATAATCTTGACAGGAATTCTACGTACATCCTTGGTATTAGTATTATTGTTTGGCGGAATCAAAGCAATGCTATCTACTTTACCCGCAAAGTTACGACTTGGAAAAGCGGCAATTTTAATGTCTACTCTTTGTCCTTGTTGTATCTTTTCTAACTGGCTTTCTTGAAAGTTACCAATAATCCAAGGATCTGGTTGCACGACAGTGAAAAGAGTTTGACCAGGTTCTACTCGTTGTCCGATTTGGATATTTTTGTTACCAATTTTTCCAGGAACAAGGGCATTAATATTGGTGTAGGATAATTGTAATTCAGCTTTTTTGACTTCTGCCTCTTTTTGAGCGATCGCAGCCAATGCAGTTTTATATTGTTGTTCGTTGATATCTCTTTGTTGAGCTGCTTGTGCTTGGAGGAAATTCTGTCTAGCTTGAGTATTGTTATCTGCTGGTAATAGTCGCGGTACTGAAGCCGAAACAGGGACATTTTTAAATTTTTTCTGTGCTAAAGCTGCTTGCTGTTTGGCTAACTCTAAAGATGCTTTCGCTTGGGTGAGAGATACTTGATAATCTTGAGGATCAAGTTTTACTAACAGTGTTCCCGGAGTTACCACTTGATTCTCGTTGACTGGAATCTGGTTGACTATTCCTGAGACACGAGCAGTCACAGGATAAATGTCTGCGGTAATATAGGCGTTATCTGTTTGCGGAAAACTTTGGCTATACTGCCATTGGCGATAAGCGTAAATTCCGGATGCGATCGCTCCTGCACCTAAAAGTACTCCAATTACCACAACAGGCAGCAGACGACTTTGAGATAGAGGTACTCTGTTTTTGATATTACTATTTGATGCAGCAGGAGTGATAGCTGTAACCTCTTGCTCTGCAACTGGAGTTTTTTGTTCCTCTACTCCTGTAACTTGTTGTGCGTGTTGTTGTAAAGAATCTACCCGTTCCATCAGCCACCCTCTTTTAAGTAATATTTCAAGATTTCTTATTAACAATTGACAACAAATATATAAGTGCTTTAATACACTAAGTGCGAGGAGTAATATTGATATTATTATATGCTTTTACCTTGTTTTTTTACTTTGAATATTTATTTATAATTTTGCTTAATTAACCACTTATACCAACTTAAATTAAGTGTATTTTGTATATCTTTAGACAGCTTGATCATAAATACTTTTAAATTTAAGGACTAAAGTCCTGACTACAAACTTGAGCGATCGCAATTTTTCAGAATGATATATATATTTGTGAGATGAACTAGCTGGATCATCCCACAATAAAAACTACTATATTGTTGCTTCTGGCAAAATTAACATCGCGTCACCAAACGAATAAAAACGATATCGAGATGCTATGGCTTCTTGATAAATATTTAGTAATCTCTGTCTACCAATTAAAGCACTTACCAACATTAGTAAACTTGAACGTGGTAAATGAAAGTTAGTAATCATACCTTCCACTACCCGCCATTTATAACCAGGATAAATAAACAAATTAGTCTTACCACAAAACGGTTGCAATTCATCTTTAGTTGCAGATCCTTCCAAAGCACGGACTACCGTCGTACCCACAGCAATAATGCGGCCACCAGCAGCCTTCGTAGCACGAATTTGTTCTACAGTATTTTGAGGTACTTCTATCCATTCTTCATGCATTGTATGGGTAGTGAGGTTCTCCACTTCTACTGGACGAAATGTTCCTACACCTACGTGCAATGTTACAAAAGCTTGATTAATATTTTGTTCGCGTAACTTTTGTAATAATTCTGGAGTAAAGTGCAATCCTGCTGTGGGAGCAGCAACCGCTCCTGGATTTTGAGCATATACTGTTTGATACTGTTCACTTTGGGCTTCGGTTGTTGTGATGTATGGTGGTAGGGGTATTTCACCAAATACATCCAGCAATTGTAGCAAAGAAACTTCTTCTGGCAGTTCAAATTGTAGCAAACGCCCTCCAGTCGCGGTGTCGGTTGCTATGACAGTCGCAGTTAGTGAATGATAGGGAAGTGGAGTGGTGGGATGATCCCCATCAGTGTTAACCTTCGCTGTAAAAACAATTTGCGAACCGCGTTTAAAACGTTTTCCCGGCTTGACCAAGGCTAACCAACGGTTATGCTGTCTTTCCTCTAGCAGTAATACTTCTACCTCTGCTCCTGTTAATTTCTTACCATATAACCGGGCTGGAAGAACTCGTGTATTATTCATCACGAGTAAATCCCCCGGACGTAGGATTTCTGGTAAATTTCGGAAGATCCGGTGTTGGGGTATAGTATCTATACCTACATTCAGAGAATTTACAACTAACAGTCTAGAACTATCTCTGGGAACTACTGGGTTTTGAGCAATTAGTTCGGTTGGTAATTCATAATCGTACCCAGCTAATGAGAGATCTAGTTCGGAATTTTCTGGTGTTTGTTCAGATCTTAAATGAGAATTTGTTTTTGTGAGTTGTTCCTGCATTTAGATTTTAGACTTTCTTAAACAAGCTGGTTGAAAATAGTAGGTTCTAAAAGAACTCTAAAGTATTGCCGACAAAATAGAATCTTCGACTTTAAGATAGATAGCATTAAGTACCACTGAAGCAACTATATGAAAATTGGGTAAACCTCCCTATCTAAAAACGGGGACTTTTACCCTAGCAGGTTGTGACTCGCTCTACCAATAATAGAAATGTAGGATTGGCTTTGATCCCAAGCACCAAGATGGAATACTTGTATTATCTGGCAAATGCCAGTCTCACTCTGAGGGTTGTTCAATACTTGCACGCTAAACCCCAAATACCTGTTTCCTTCATCACCGTAATTCATCAAATTGATGGTTGGGTGGTTAGAGTCAAACTTAGAAAACAGGTATCAGCCCAAGAAGATGGTGACATTCGAGCTTTTTTGAATGAATTAGGAATTAGCTACGAGCCGCCAATGCGAGTACAAATGGCACTTTGGAGTTTAGAGGCAGGTCAGTGTCCTGTTGATGTTATGCGTCGTTATCAAGTTGCTATTGTTTCTCATGGTAGCCCAGAAAAAGAGGAAATTGAGGCATTTAGACAACAATTTGTTAGAGGATTAGGTTATTGTCCAGAAACTTTGGCATAACCAAATCAGTGAACAGTTATCAGTTATCAGCTTTAAAAATTATAGGTCAGCCTTGAAATATAATTAGAGCAAAAAAACAAAGATGTATGGGGTAATTGGTAATTGCTAATGGTAATTGTTGATAATTTTTTGTTTTGAACAACAAAAAAACTCACAGTAGCCACTACCCAAAATCATCGGCAACATCAAAAGCCGCAGGAATGTATTCTTGCAATGTTAATTTATACCCTGCTATATACGAGCTAATTAGGTTTTTTTCTTGAAATTTATCCTTAGTAAATTTTGTTGATATTTGACGATAACTAACAATAGCAACGTCAAATCGACAAGGGTAATCTGCTTGATCAGGGTGTGCTACTAAAAACATCTGTGCTGTACGCCAAAGTTTGACTTGCTTGGATGAGGCGATCGCACTTCTTCCCCCCGCATCCCAATTCTTAGGACTGCGGGTTTTTACTTCGACAAACGCCAGTGTAGGAGAGGCCGTGAGGGGAAGAACAGGAGACAAAAAACAGGGAGGAGACAAAGAATAAATATTACCACCTTGTCTGTCTTGTTTTGCATGTCCCCCATGCCCCAATGGTCCTGCGTCATCTTCGACATACTGTGCAACAATATCGATTTCTCCCCAACGACAACGCCAGCGACGATCAAGGATTACCCAACCTTGAGATTGTAAGCAATGTGCTACTAGGTCTTCTCCTGCGTTGCCGATATCGAGATAATGGTAAGGAGAATGGTTCGTCATTGGTTAAAAGTTACAATGAGTTCTAAGTTGAGCGATCGCATTACAATAAGCATACTAAGTGTGTTGTTTTTGGCTGTGATGGCTATCACAGTTGCTCTAGCTTTCCCCGAAAGTGCTGTGGCAATTAACTACAACAACCGAACTTTAGAAGCAGCTGATTTTTCCAAGCAGGACTTAACAGATTCCAGCTTTGACCATGCTAATCTTCGCAATAGCAACTTCAGTGATTCCAATTTACGTGGTGTCAGATTCTTTTCGGCAAATTTAACCTCAGTAGATTTCACCGATTCTGATCTCAGTTATACCGACTTAGAATCAGCACGAATGACTAAAGCCAATTTGACGAATGCAGTCCTAGAAGGCGCATTTATTACTGGCACTATGTTTAATGGAGCAATAATTGATGGTGCAGATTTTACTGATACTTACATCCGTGAGGACATGCTTAAGAAATTATGTGAAGTAGCTAAAGGCACTAATCCAGTCACAGGGCGGAATACCCGCGATACTTTGGCTTGTCCTTAATTGTTGGTAACTTGGTGTCTTAAGGTCTTTGTGTTTTAACCACAAAGACACTAAGACACCAAAGGAATTCTTGTGGGACAGGCGGCTTAAGGAATTAACTTTAAACTCGTCGTAGTGGCGATGATAAATTTTTAGATTGTTAAGATTGTCTGTATTTTTGGTAATTTTGATACATCTATAGTTTGCAGTTTTTCCTCAAATATCTTTCTCTAGTATGGTTAAGCTTGCTTAGTAAATTTGTAAATTGAATAAAAATAAAATGAAAAACTATTAAGCAATTATACTCATTTATTTGTAGTGAGGACTTTAATCCTCACTACGGAATTTAAAATCATATGGCAGTTGCGTAAGTCTTGACTATTTTGAGCTTTAATCATCCATCAAATGAATGCAAATTAGTGTTTCCCCTTTACCTTTTACCGATTTACTTAAAAAGCATATGCTTACTCAATTGTTGCAAATTATTTAGTTACCAATTTTCAGGTAAAGTTTATTTTCAATCGATGCAATAAGAATGAAAGTACTGCTAGTCTGTTTATGTAAGAAAAGACTAGTTTAAAGTTGCTTAGAGGTAGATTTTGTTCTTAACAAGTTTTAATAATTGCCGTAGTAAAATAACTTAAAAGAGATTGATCAATTATTAAGATTAACTAAAAAAATTATACTTATTGGTTTTCTAATTATTATGTTGAACTTCTTGAAGCGAATTGGTAGTCGGAATATGAAACATTACTCTGATGCATGGATTGAAGAATGGTGCAAGGATAATGGCTGGACAGATTTATTTATTGAGCGCTGTAATAGTTACTGGGCTTTTCCTCCTGGCGCAGTAATGCCAGAACCAATTCCCATGCAAGTTCTTAGAATTATTAAAGCTGAAAAAGGATTAACCTGTGAAGAACGTTTTTGGTCGTTTACAGCAGTAATTGCAACTATGATTGCGGCTTTTGTGACCTATTGGCTGAGATGTCCGATACCATTGGTTGCAGCTTTCGCTTTTAATGCGGTGACGGTGGCTCAACTTGAGGTTGAGGATGCTTATTAAAGCAAGAGAAAAGTTAAGGCGTAAAGGGAAAAGAAAAGATTTATTTTTGATTTTATGGTTAGAAAAGGTGCTGCGATCGCAGCACCTTTTGTAGTTCTAAATTGCAGCAGAATAAGCTTCATCAACTTTGATAGTCGTACCTGTGATAAACTTGGCATCTTCAGAAATCAGAAAAGCAACTATTTTCGCAAATTCAGCATAGGTAGCAGGACGACCCAACATTAGGTCTGTCGGCAGATTCCAGCCTTCAAATTCTTCCATTCTATCTCCCACAAAGTAAGGCGCAACAGAAATCATACGAATTTTATTGGCTTTGTAACACTTGGCATAAAGTTTTGTAAATCCTTCCATTGCAGTGCGGAGTGTACCGCTAAAGGGTGTTCCCAAATCTGGTTCATGGGAGTCAGATGCGGAAATATTGACAATCACCCCACCTCCTTGTTTTTGCATCGGTTCTGTAACCAGCCTTGCTATGCGAACAACGCTCAAAAATAGCATTTCAAAATTTTCTAGCCACATTTCATCGGAAATTGATAGTAAATCTGGGCGGGGTGGATCTCCAAAACTATTCACTACTGCATCAATGCGACCAAAATTAGCCAACGTCGTATGTACCAAGTGCTGTAAATCTTGGGAATTTGCAATCGAACCTTGGGTTGCTATACCTCCCAACTCTTCAGCCAACTGGAACACACTCTTGCTTCGAGCTATGAGTGAAACTTTGTAACCCTGTGCTGCTAATTCTCGCGCACAACCTCCTCCGATACCGCGACTTGCAGCAGTAACAATCACAACTTTCTGCTGATGCATCGTTTCTATTCTCCCAATGAAATTACTGAAAAAGATTCATCGTCAAATCGAGATAGACAAATCGCCTGATAGTTATGACTCTGGAATGATCGCAAAGTATTAAATGAGACTTTTATTAAGGGTTTGTAATCAGCATTTTAGTGGTTAAAAATCAGGACTCAAGTCCTTACTACGAACTTTCTGAGCTAACGTAGAGGTTTTGGCAGAATTAATTGTATTGGTTTTGATGTTTGAATTGGTTCTACACCAGTTTTTGGCTGAGTTACGTGCGGTTGACTAATAAATGCATTTGGTTTAGTAACTGACAACTGGTTTTGGGCTTTGTCTCGTGCTTGGATAGCTTGCTGATAGTCTGGTTTAATTTTTATTGCTTGATTGTAAGAAGCGATCGCTTCTTGATAACGTTGTAAATTAAACAAGGCATTTCCTCTAGAAAACCAAGTTTCGTAGTGTTTTGGGTTGTAACGGGCGGCGCGATCATATGAGGCGATCGCTTCTTCATATTTTTGTAAAAGATATAGCGAATTGCCCCGATTATACCAAAGTTGATCATCGTTTCGTTTCAATTTTGCTGCTTGCTCGTAAGCTGCTAAAGCTTCGTTGTATTTTTGCATTTGATGTAGCGACCAACCCTTGTTATACCATGCTTGGAAATTATTAGGGTTTAATTCAATAAATCTATTAAATGATTCAACTGCTTCTGGATAGCGCTGTAAACTCATCATAATATTACCTCTTGCTAACCACGCTGGGTAATAATTTGGATTAGTTTGTACGGCTTGATCATAGGCTGTCAATGCATCTTGAGAACGTTGCAAATTCACAAGAGAATTGCCGCGATTATACCAAGCTTCTGCATAACTTGGTTTGATTTCAAGAGTTTTATCGTATGCTTTTATTGCTTCTTCGTAACGTTTTAAATTTTGTAGAGTTTGAGCTTTATTGTACCAAGCTTCATAATCATCTTTTTGCAAATTAATTGCTTGTTCATAAGCCGATATTGCTTCATCGTATCGCTTTAAACTGTTTAAAGCTTCTCCTTTTGCATTCCAAACTTGGGGAGAATTATTTTCTAGTTGCAAGGCTTTATCAAAAGAGGCGATCGCTTCTTGATATCGACGCAAATCTTTTAATACAAAACCTCTACCTATCCAAGCTTCTAAATAATCCGGTTCAATTTGAATTGCTTTATCATAAGCTGTGAGGGCTGCTTTGTATTCTCTTAACTTACTCAGCGCACTAGCTTGTCCATTCCAAGCTTCAACATATTCTGGTCGAATTTTTACTGCTTTTTCATATACTGACAAAGCGTCTTGATAGCGTTGTAATTCATAAAGTGTATTAGCTTTTTTATATAATTCGCTAGCGTTGACAGAATTAATACTATTAATAATATATAAAGATGCTACTGTTCCCACTCCTAAAATTACCATTCCAGCTAAGATCTTTTTGATAATATTTTTTTTGGGTTTTTTATTTGTAATTGATGGTTGATTGTGATCAGGAATATTTAATGCTACTGTTTGCCAGTTGGGATTATGCAAATCTTTTAACGCTTGTAAAGCTAAAGTTGCTGATGAATGACGTTGACGAAAATCATAACGCACCATTTTATCTAAAAACTGAGCAAATTCCTGGCTGACTTCAGTATGATTTTGCCAAATAATTTCATTAGTTTCTGCGTCTTTTTCAAGTTCTTCAGGATATAAGCCAGTGAGTGCTTGAATCCCAAGAATACCGACAGCATATATATCGCTACTATATTTTGGGCTACCTTGGGCTTGTTCCCCAGGAATATAGCCAGGAGTACCAATCGCAACGGTAAATTTAGTTTTGCTACTAGGATTAATTACCTGAGTCGTAATTTGTTTGACTGCTCCAAAATCGATTAAAAATAACTTGCCATCTGGTTCTCTTCTTAGTAAATTATGGGGGTTGACGTCACGATGGATAACTTTTTGTTGATGGACAAAATCTAATATTTGCAAAATCTCTTGCAAAAGAGAAATAACTTGAGATTGACTGAGGGGCTTTCCTGGTATGATTTCTTTGCTCAGATTATGACCTTCAATAAATTCTTGTACCAGATAAAATTCTTCGTTTTCTTCAAAGTATGCCAAAAGTTGGGGAATCTGATGGTGTGTACCTAATTTATGCAAAACCTGGGCTTCTGTATCAAATAGACGTCTAGCTGTTTGCAGACTTTCTGGATCTGTGACTTGGGGTTTAAGTTTCTTGACAACACATTTAGGATTACCAGGTAATTGAGTATCATAAGCGACAAAAGTTTCACCAAAGCCTCCTCCGCCCAAATGACTGATAATTTGGTATCTTCCAACAAGTATGTTTCCCAGCATTTGGTTTACCTAGTTGAATACGCTACGACCTGATTTTGATCTTGCCACACTTTTCTTACTGTGGTTAGTAGTTAGTGGATAGTGATTAGTGATAAATAACCACAAGTAAATACTAACCACCAACTATAGCTATAGCCATCAAGATTAGGACATAGACTATAAGAGTTCTCATTGCGTCTATCAAATGTTAACGTCCTAACAAAAATGGCTACGGCTATACCAACCAGCAACCATCAACCACCAATTACTTTCAATGATTCCTATTAGCGATAACCTTTTCATTAATTCGCGTAAAAAACCGATAATGATTTATTGGTTAATTGGTATGAACCTTGCTTTGTTTTTATGGGAATTCAAGCTAGAAATTAGTGGACAGTTAGGTGTTTTTGTGGTTAATTGGGGTTTAATTCCAGCACAAATGCATGGTGCGATCGCTAGTTTCTTTGCTGGTAATTCTGCTGCTGGAATATTTGTGCTGTCGCGTTCTGTTTCTCTGTTAACTGCAATGTTTATTCACGGTAGTTTTAGCCAAATTTTGGGTAATCTACTGTTTTTGTGGGTTTTTGGCAGAAATTTAGAAAATATTCTTGGTCATGGTCGATTTTTAGTATTTTATCTAATGTGTGGCATTCTGACAGGAATAATCCAAATTCTTGCTAATCCCAACTTGACCGTACCACTGATAGGTGCAAATGGTGCGATCGCATCTGTTTTGGGAGCATATATCTTCAAGTTTCCCAAGGTTAAAATTGATACTGTAATGCCTCTTTTAGTTATATTTATACCTATGCAAATTCCAGCTGTTTTCTATACAATTTGGTGGTTTGTCCAACAATTGTTTTATGGAATTGGTAGTTTAAATATTCCAGGTGGTGTTAACCCACTTAATAGTGTTAATTATTGGGCGCAGATTGCAGGATTCATTATGGGTATAACTACAATGAAAAGATTACAACTAAAATGAGTTATGAATAAGCACTAAAATTTTAAATCATCCAAAGAATCTTCAATTTCTAAATCTAAAATTCTTTCTTGAATTTTTTTATGTTTTGCCAGATTACCTTCTTTATAATATATCGCTGTAGCTTTCTGAAAATCTGCGATCGCTCCTTGTTTATCTCCTAAATCATCATGAGCATTGCCACGATTATAATAAGCATCGGCATCATTGATATTAATTTTGAGGGTTTCTGTATAATCTGCGATCGCTCCCTCGTAATCTTGTACATCATAACGAGCATTCCCGCGATTATAATAAGCATCGGCATCATGAGGATTAATTTTGATTGCTTGGGTATAATCTATGATTGCTCCTTCATAGTCTCCCAATTCTAAGCGAAAGTTGCCACGCTTTTTATAAGCAAGAAAATCATCAGCATCAAGCTCATTTTCTTGGACAAAATCTTCAACTTGTTCCTGGTAATCTCCAATTTTGATATTTTTTAAATTTATCTTCCCTTCTGGCTGTGGATACAACTTGATTAATTGAGTATAGTCTTCAATAGCTCCTTGTTTGTCTCCTAGAAAATAACGCACATCAGCACGATTTTTGTAAGCGATCGCATCATTGGGATTAATGCTAATTGCCTGAGTATAATCAGCAATTGCTCCTTCATAATCTCCTAACTGATAACGTGCTAAACCACTTTTATTGTAAGCTTTAATATATCTAGGATTAATTCTAATTGCCTGAGCATAATCGGCAATTGCACCTTCATAATCTCCTACTTGATAACGTGCTAAACCAAGTTTATAGTATGTATCGGCATCATGAGCATAAATTTGCAATGCTTCATTATAATTGATGATAGCAGCATGATATTGTCCTTTTTTGCTGCATTCATCGCCGAGTTTGATATAAATCAGATTTAACTCTTCACTTTGAGTATTTATATTTTTAACTGAATCTAAAGCAGGTTTTGTGAGGTAATTATCTGGTTGTTGATAGATTAATTCTGATTTCACATTTTGTTTATGATTTATGAAGGTTTTTTCATTTGGCTGATGATTTTTAGAATTTTGTAATTGTTCTAAATAACCGCGTAAACCACCACCATAAAGTAATTGCTGTATTCCGAAGGAAATTCTCCCAGTTTTCAGCTTAATCATTTGAGTCGGAAGAAAACCAGCTAGGAAGAGATGATACTCTGATTGCGCCTCATTGACTTGCTCTTGAATTAAAATGCAAACCACAACTGCATTTTTCTCAACTTCTTCGGCACTAATTGACCATCTGACTTTATCAATGTTACCGTAACGAGATTTCACCTCAATACCAATAGATGGATTAGCCGTCATCGTAAAATCTGTTTTACCATCTCCGCCAATTCTTTTTTCGTAATCTACTTCTGTGATCAAATCAGCTAGTCGTTCTTTCACTACTTCCTCTCCTAACTTTCCTTTGAGGTAGCTGATGAAAACATCACGAACTGATGATACACGTTTATATTTTTCTGCCATTAGCCAGCAAAAGTCTCTAAGAGTTTTTAATCTTTCCCCAGAGATTATCGTCGTTTCACTATATTGACCCTCTGTTTGACAATGCAGCAGACAACCAGATGTTAGCCTTTTGATAAAGTCTGATTGGAGCGATCGCAGTACAGTTATCCAATCCATTGATATTTCTGCGAATCTTTTGATCAGGTGATTCTATCTAAGATATCAAAACTGGACTGACTTTCATCAATAAAACCCCACTCCTACTATCTAAACTTAGGAGCGGGGTCATATCATCATAGGGGATTCGACAATCTTTTCTTTTATTAATTTAGAATCTGTAACCGATTCCTAACATCAGGCCAACATCTGTGTCATCTACAAAAGAAGCATTCACAGAACCTGTGATCATAAATTGAGAAGACAAAGGATAATCTACACCACCAGTCAGTAGCAAACCAATATCAGTGTCATCACCAGTCCCGATAGCTACGCCAGCACCTATGTAAGGAGATATAACAGCATCACTACCACCAATATCAGTTGGTCGGAAAGCAAAGTCAAAAGTGATGGGAACTAGGAAGACAGTATCATCACCAATAACTGCTCCTGGCCGGATTGAGAAATTGTTTGTAATACCAAATTTGCTGGTGACTGCAAAGTTTCCACTGCCAAGAGCCGTATTACCACCTAAACCAATGTTACCACCAACGGCAATATAGTTTCTCTTAACTCTGACAGCAGTATCTTCACCTTCTGTTTGTTCACCCTGTGCTAATTCAGGTGGAATCAAAACTTGGTTGATGACGTGTACAACACCATTAGTCGCTTTAACATCTGGTTGGATGACACTGGCATTATTGACCGCAATCTGGTTATTCGCAGTATCAACTTTTACATTAACAGCTTCGTCTTCCAAAGTTTTGACTTCACCAGATGTAAGCTTGTTTGCAGGCAGATCACCAGAAACTACGTGATATCTCAAAATCTTGATTAACGTTTCTCTGTTTTCTGGTTGCTGTAACTGCTGTAAAACATCTGGAGGTAAAGCTGCAAATGCTTGATCTGTCGGGGCAAAAAGTGTGTATGGCCCTGGTTGTCTCAAAGCATCTGCTAAACCTGCTGTCTTCAGTAAAGAAGTCAGAGTTGTAAAACTACCACTAGACTCAGCTAGCGAAACAATATCACCTGTAGTTTGAGGATTACCACCCACAATGTAACTTACAGCTGCCACATTACTAGGTAATGGTTGCACTTGTCCAAGTCTCACCAACGCTTGATATAAAAGTGCAGCCGCCTCAGCACGCGTTAAACCTCCTTGAGGATTAAGCGTTCTGACATCAGGATAGTTGACGACAAGATTAGCTTGGGTTGCTGCCGCGACCTGATTAATAGCATAAGATGGGATCTGCCCAGCATCTACATAATTAGTAGAAAGAGTTTGTTCTACAGAGCCACTGGGAGATAAATTGAGTCCGCTAGCTATCGCAGTAATAGCATCTGCTTTGGAAACTGTTTGATTCGGCTGAAACAAGTTATTTGGATAACCTGCTAGAAATCCAGCTTCATAAGCAGCTTTAATTGCAGATGCTGCCCAATAATCAGAAGGCACATCTCTGAAGCCTTCTGGTGGTAGCTGACGAACTGGATTTAGCGTAAAAGCTTTTTGGAACATAGCAGCAATTTCAGCCCGGGTTACAGGTTGATTTGGTCTGAAGGTTCCATCTGGAAAACCAGCAATTACATTTCTTGCAGCTAAACCTTGAATAAATGGCAACGCCCAATAATCTGCTGGCACATCAGCAAAGCTAGGAGTAGTCACAGCAGGTGCAGGTGTGAGTGCAGGTGCTGGAGTTGGGGCATTAACTTGAGCGGATACAGGAGCGGACATTATTATTGGACTTGTCACAGTAGCCATCATTCCTAAAGCCACTAATGCGCTACTTGTGAACGACCAACTAGATAAACTACGCATGAACACTTCCTCCTCAACAACACATATCGACAGTTCATCAAACAGAACTTTTACATTGACTTAGACATGCAAAATACAATCCTTCTTGCTTTTATTTGTGATGATATCAGTTGATTTTGTAAATTCAAACATAAGTTTTTGTCTTGACTTCCACTTAAGAAGTTTCATAGCTCTAATGTCCAACAGATCCATCAAAAAAACAATACTTTGTAAGGTATAAATTTTTTCTAGCATTGGTTGGCAAATATTTAAGTTAAGTCATAGATAGTGAAGGAGCAGTTTATTTGTGATTCTATCTATGTTAGCTAGATTACAAGCCACATCATCGATTGATGATGAGCAATCTAGAAAGTGATCACTAATTACACTATCTAAAGTAGGCAATTGCTAGAGTCAGTATTAAGCTGCTTACTAATAATACCTGTTTTTGAGTGCCTGAGTCATATATCAAAAGCAAGGAATATATATCTACCGAAAGCAAGGGATGACAGGTGTTAAATGTCTGTTATGCTCTTGACACTCCCTTGGCTAAAGCCGAGGGGATTCTACATTCACCGTCAGAATTTGCCCTACCAGGCTTGCGCCAAGTAGGGTATTGATTCCGACTCCTGTAGCGTTACTTTGGGGATGCCCTCCCCTAGCTTGTCTTCCAAGATTCAGAATATTTTTTGCAGCGTTAATTTCTCTTTGCAAGTCGCACCCACAACTACATTTATGGGTACGAGTTGAAAGAGATTTTTTAACATTTGTAAATCTGTTTTTGAGCGTGTTTGATGGATTTTTCTGCTTTTCTTAAAAACCTTGGGTTAGGTTCATGATGCCCATTGGAGTCTGAGTAGAAAAATTCTAACTCGACATCTAAACCTACTTCACTGTCAGCTATTCTAGCCTCAGTCTTAACCTCGACATCAATAGCAAATTTCTGGCAGAATGGGTTTGATAGTTGAAGGTATCAAACCTGCTATTGAAACAATCAAATCGTCCCCAGAAAATTTACAGGCTCATGCAGTTGTAGCCAATATTAAATACCAAGCCAATAAGTTGATAGAAGATTCAACAATTTTATCTAGACTTGTTCGCCAAAATAAACTTAAAATTGTTGGCGTTCGTTACGATGTGGATACTAGTAAAGTATCTATCGTAACCTAACAAAAGTCTATTGCTTGGCAATGTGAGAATTGGTATCAACAAATGCAATTGATCTTATACAGTAAGCCGGGATGTCATTTATGTGAGGGTTTACAGGAAAAATTAGAAAAAATTATAGAGATGGAAAATATTTCATCTCTACAGCTAGAAATTCGGGACATTACCACTGATGACAATTGGTTCCAAGCCTACCAATATGAGGTTCCTGTGTTGTTTGTAGCCCATCAGGCAAATAGCGTCCAAGATAAAGAGAAAATGCAACTTATACCCCGCCCTTCTCCCCGTGCGACAGTACAACAGTTGGAAAATTTACTCCGGAAGTATCTATAAGTATTTGTAGAAAAAGGAAAATAGTGCAGAATAAAGCGCAAGCTATCGGTTAGGTTTAGTTTCTAACCCTAGTAGTTTGTAGTAAGGACTTTAGTCCTCTATGAGCGCTTAAGCGCTCACTACGAACCCAGCATAGTTCGTGTAGTCGAGTATTAGCCTATAGTTCCTTTTTTGAAGAGGTTCACAACATGATACTGCGGGAGTTAATAGCCAGTGTAGAAGGGATTGTGCATTTACCTGAACATCCAGCAATGGATAGTGAGGTGACAGGATTAACAACAAATTCCCATGCTACCACTCCAGGAGATTTATTTATTGGTATGCCTGGAACACGGGTTGATGGCGGGGATTTTTGGCAAAGTGCGATCGCATCTGGTGCTGTAGCGGCAATCATATCTCCTAACGCAGCACAGAAACACCCTTCCACCCCAGACGCTTGTGTCATTACCGTCACAGACATGACAACAGCCTGCGCCCAATTAGCTAAAGTTTTTTATGACTATCCTGGGCAAAAACTCAAACTTGTGGGCGTCACAGGTACAAACGGTAAAACCACAACCAGCCATTTGATTGAATATTTCCTTAACAAAGCCAATAAACTTACGGCTTTAATGGGTACTTTGTATACTCGCTGGCCAGGTTTCACTCAAACTGCTGTTCATACCACACCATTTGCAGTCGAACTGCAACACCAGCTAGCAGCAGCCATAGCTGCTGGTAATGAATATGGTGTAATGGAAGTTAGTTCCCACGCTTTGGCACAAGGACGGGTAATGGGTTGCCAATTTGAAGTTGGGGTGTTTAGTAATCTTACTCAAGACCATCTTGACTTTCACCGCGATATGGAAGATTACTTCGCGGCCAAAGCTTTGCTATTTAATTCTGATTATCTCAAAGAGCGAGCAATAATTAACGCCGATGATCCCTACGGACAGCGATTAATTACATCTTTAGATGCAAATAAAGTTTGGAGTTATAGTGTCAGAAATTCCAGTGCTGATTTATGGATGAGTGATTTAAGTTACGAACCCAATGGTGTTAGTGGTAAACTGCACACACCAACAGGTGATGTAGCTTTTCGTTCACCTCTAGTTGGTCAATATAATCTGGAAAATCTTTTGGCAGCAGTCGGAGCAGTTTTACATTTAGGTTTAGATTTAGAGTTGGTGATATCTGTGATACCAGAGTTCCCGGGTGTTCCTGGACGCATGGAAAGAGTACAGGTGAATCCACAACAGGACATCAGTGTGATTGTAGATTATGCTCACACTCCTGATAGTTTAGAAAACTTGCTCAAAGCAGCGCGTCCGTTTATTCCTGGTAAGATGATTTGTGTATTTGGTTGCGGAGGAGATAGGGATAGAACTAAGCGCCCCAAAATGGGTAAAATTGTCGCCGAACTAGCTGACGTAGCAGTAGTGACATCCGATAATCCCCGTACTGAAGATCCAGAGCGGATTTTGGAGGACATTTTAACAGGAATACCGGAAACAATTCAGCCAATAGTGATCTGCGATCGCGCTACCGCTATTAAGAGTGCAATTTTGGAAGCACAACCTGGAGATGGTGTCCTGCTAGCTGGTAAAGGTCACGAAGATTACCAAATTCTCGGAACCGAAAAAATCCACTTTGACGACAGAGAACACGCACGCGACGCCTTAGAAGAAAAGCTAAGGACTAAAGCTTAGGAATCGGGGATCGGGGATCAAAAAGGGGACAAACAGACAAGGAGGAAAAGGGAGAATATTTGTTATCTGTTTCCTCCTCTCCTTGTCTTACTCATTAAAGACAATTTATAAATACTGAATCGGCGTTCTAGGAACAGGAAATTATTAGTATAAAATTATTCTCCATTTCCGTACCAATGACAAATAACAAATAACAAATGAATGTTTCTCTGGTTCAGGAACTATCAATATTTCAACTGGCTTTGGGTGGACAAACACCTCCTCCAGTTTTGTCGGTGACTCCTGCTACTCTCTTATCACTATTGAAGTCACAAATAGACTTATTAATAGAGCAGCATATTCCAGCAACTTTATGGGTAAAATTGCCGCCAGGAAAAATTTGGCATTCAGAAATTCAACGCTACCAACAGCAATTTGATAATTCTGGAGTTGTTTATAATTGCCAAGTTGAGAATCTGGGGAATACTTTGGTTGATGGGGAGACTCAGAAAAACACTCCTCCTATAACTTCACCATCCCAAATCTATGGCAAACAGTCCAAGACAGATTTATACCCTAAATCAAAAATACATCGAGAGTATTTCTTAATAGTATTATCAGCCAATTTTTGCAGTTTAACGGTAACTGAAAGAGAAATTAAAAATTATAGAAATTTGTTGACTATAACTACTATTGAACCACAAAGAATCCAACAGGTATTAGATGGTATCAAACAAGCAATAGTACTAGAAAAATATCCGATTGCACCAGATGATTTGATTTGTACAAGTGTGCTTGAACCAGCACTGATGAGTCAATTGTTGACAAAACAACTCCAACGACACGATGAAATTAACCGTCAAATTATTTCTCAGCAGATAGCCAAGATAGAACAGCAAAAACAAAAACTACACAACAGTTTGCAACTCAAAGACGAATTCTTAAGTAATGTCTGTCATGAACTACGTACACCTTTGACACACATGAAGACAGCCTTAAGTCTATTAAATTCGCCTAGTCTAAAAAACACCCAACGACAGCGCTATTCCCAAATGCTCAATACTCAATGCGATCGCCAAAATTCGCTAATTCATGGCGTCTTGGAATTGGTGCAAATTGAGCATAATTTGGAAGCAATGCATTTAGAAACAGTACACCTTGCAGACATTGTACCTGGAGTAGTTAGTACCTATCAACCCCTAGCACAAGAAAAAGGGATTATGTTAGCTTACACCGTACCAATAGAACTCCCTGCTGTTTGGTGTGTAAGTGGAGGAGTTAGGCAAATTGTCATTCATCTGCTTTCTAATAGCATTAAATATACTCCAAAGGAGGACAAGTTTGGGTGCGCGGACGCCTCCAAAGCAATTATGTTCAATTAGAATTTCGTGATAGCGGTATCGGTATTGGCGAAAGCGAAATTCCCAAAATTTTTGACCGTTTTTATCGCGTGCGTCCACTGTCAATAGAAGATCCTGGCGGTGCAGGCTTAGGTCTAACAATTGTACAGCAACTACTACACGGGTGTGGTGGCTCTATTTCTGTTAAAAGCAAACCTTCCGAAGGTTCCACTTTTACAGTCCAGTTAGCGGGGAGCATCCCAAATGTTTAATAATCGCGCTAGTTTGGTTACTAGTTGATTTAAGAAACACTTTTTAATGAATCAAAGTTTAACTGTTGTTCCCAATCAAGAACATAGCACCACAGAAAGTCCTGTTGTTAAGCAACAACAGATATCTATCAAGCAACTCCAGATCCTGAGTGTAGAGTTACTTTTAGCTATACCCTTTGGTTTAGCTCTATCTCATTTCAATTTTGGTGGTATTGCTTGGATTTTTGGCGGAATCATTTCTGGTGCGCTGGTATTCCAGACATGTCGGATTTTTTATAACTATTCGCCTAAACCTAACCGCGTTGCTAGACAGGTGGGAATGATGTTGGTGGGTATAACTATCGGTGCTTCTAATGCTCATGCTAATTTAGCTAATATTACTGCTGGCGTTCCAGTTTTTGTTTTCCTCACTCTGTTTCTCATGCTGTGTGGAAGTTGCATTGGCTACATTTATTCTCGTTTGACCAAAACCAATCTTTTGACATCAATGCTGGCTACAGTTCCTGGTGGTGTGGGTGTGATGTCAGCTATTGCAGCAGATTACAACAAAAATGTCACTTTGGTAGCCTTAGTACAAGCACTCCGAGTCACAAGCGTAGTTTTCCTCATTCCCTTAATAGCAAGAGTCACAAATCATACCTCTATTCAACCACCCATATCCTCTACTAACGAGCCATATTCTTTAGAGTTACTTTTGTTAGTATTATTAATTAGTACATTAGCAGTTTACATAACTCAATTATTGAAAATTCCTGCTGCTCCTTTTTTCGCCTCGTTAGTCGTGGGAATAACAATTAATCCAATTCTAAATTGGCTATCTTTGGGAAGTGATATCTACTTCACCCCACCAATATTAATCAAATTACTGGGTCAAATGCTGTTGGGAATTACTATTGGTGAGTATTGGGGCGAAAAACCGACTTTCAAAAAACGAACTATAGGATACGCCTTGATCTCAGTCGCAATGACTCTTACTGCTGGCGTAGCTGCTACTTTACTTGCAATGCAATTAACTTCTTGGGACTGGTTAACTTGTCTTTTGGTGACAGCACCTGGAGGAGCTGCGGAAATTATTTTAGTTGCTTTAACACTAGATCATAATGTCGAAATTGTTACAGCCGGTCATGTTGTACGACTAATTGCTATTAATAGTTTCCTGCCAATTTGGTTATTTTTGTTTCGCTATTTTGAAAATAAAGAAGATAGAAGAGAAATGGTATAACAGCTTTTTAAAACAATCGCTATAGCAACATGACTATAACAGTCCGAACTGAATCGTGAGAAAATACGTAGGTTGGATATCAAATCTAAAAGTAAAAATTTATTCACTTCTGGCGATATTCGTAATCGCCGCTATACAAACCAAGTCCGTCGATGCGGACTAACAGAGTTTTAAACCCACGTAGGTGGTGTCAATACGGTTCGGTTAAGGATTTTTCGTCATAATTTTGGGGTTGTACCAGACGCGATATAGTGCGTCTGGTACAGGATTTAGCTAAGGGTTTAAACCCTGAGCGGTATTCCAATTCTCAATTCGGCAATTTGGCAAGTTTCAGCTTCTTAATACTGATATTTTTTGATTGTGCAAGAGGTGTAGTAAAAGTCGCCCCGGCTAATAAGTCGGGGTTTTAGTTTTTCAAATAATATAAATCAATTCGGTGTAAACTTAAATCCCGCTAAAGTAGACTCAACAAAAATTGTTGATACACGCCAACCAATACAATAATCTGAATATCTACATATCTCAAAAGGCTAAGATGCGGGCGTTATTGTCTGGATACTACGGGAAAGGAAATGGTGGCGATGAGGCTTTGTTGGCAACGCTACTGCAAATGTTACCATCTGATGTCACACCAGTGGTTCTTTCTGGCAATCCAGAGGAAACACGAAATCGCTATGGCGTAGAAGCTTATGAACGTATGGCTTTTCCCAGCTTAATCAAAGGTTTGCGTTCTTGTGATGCTTTAATTTGGGGTGGTGGTAGTTTAATCCAAGATGCCACTAGTGCCATCAGCCCATTTTACTATGGGACAATGATGAGCGTAGCTCAAAAAATGGGCTTAAAAACAATCGCTTGGGCGCAGGGTATCGGCCCTTTACATCGTGGGGTGACACGTTGGTTAGCGCGACAAACTTTTGCAGGTTGTACGCAAGTGAGTGTACGCGATCGCGCTTCGGCCAGTTTACTATCTGATTGGCAAATTCCCCACATCAAGGCACCCGATCCGGTGTGGGCGTTACAATCCAAACCAGTCCCCGGACTTTGGAATTTATCAGCACCAAGAGTTGCTGTGACGTTGCGATCGCATCCCCAACTTACCCCAACTCGCCTGAGTCATCTGACTCGCGCCTTGGTAGACTTTCAAAAAGCTACGCAGACTTTTATTGTGCTGCTACCTTTCCAAAAGGCCCAAGATTTGAATCTCGCCCAAGCAATTCAACCAGCACTCAAAGATGTTAGTCAAATTCTCTGCTTGGAAGAACCACAACTATTAAAAGGTGTGTTTCGGGGAATTGAAATGGCGATCGGAATGCGTTTGCATAGTTTAATCATGGCAGCCAGCGAAGGTTGTCGCTGTTTTGCTTTAAGTTATGACCCAAAAGTTAACCGTTTGATGGAAGATTTAGATATGCCGGGGTGGGATTTAGCAAATTTACCAGACGACCCCAATGTTATTAGTAAAACTTGGATTGAGCATTATGCCAATGGTGATCCATTGTCATCAGAAAAAATCCAGTTTTTAGTAGACAGAGCGCTGATTCATCGCGAAGTGTTGTATCAAGCCTTAAGTCAGTGAACAGTTCGGTAGAGACGCGAAATTTTGCGTCTCTAAACACCTTCATACAACTCTAATCAATCAAACAGTCTGCTGCGATTTCAATTGCAGGCGGATTTTTTGAACATTTGGGATACTTCCTTGATTTATCAATAAACCATTGACACTCCCCTGGTTGCGTGAATATGGCTACGCTCATTCGCGCTAAAAACCAGGGGATTCTTGGTTCAACGAGACCACTTAGATTAGGTTCCTTGCGTCATCTAACCCAGAGGTGGGACTCTCCCCAAGCGTTAACTTTCGGTCTGCCCGACCGTAGTTGCATTGCTGCAAGTCCTGTTTATTCGACTTTGCCCACTCCAGTACAACCTTGTCAAAGTGAGATTCAGCAACCAATTCTGACCCATCTTCTCGTGGGTAAATTGCCGCTCTCACGCGAGCTAGCATGATTTTTACTTCTTCTATGGGTTTTTGAGTGGCTTTGACTAAAGCGTCTAGTTTATAGAGTTTTGTTTTGGTGCTTGTTTCTTTGGTTTCTTTAGAAGATAAATTTGATTGCTCTAAAACTGCTGTAGTCATACGCGGTTCTCCCAAATAATTGTCTAGTAGTCTGACAAGTTAACTTTGCTAGGTCAGACATCTGGGTATACGCGTCCCATTTTCTTACGTGCATCCGTAGTTTTAAAGCGCCAATTTACACTCGCCTTGTGAAAATTGCGATCGCTTTCCCAAAAGGCGATTTCTTGGGATAATGTTTGTACATCAGCAATTCGCCTTTCCAAGCACTGACGTGATAAAACAGAAAATTCAATCTCAACTTGATTTAACCAACTAGCGTGTTTGGGGGTGTAGTGAAACTCTAACTTTTGGACAATCCGACGTGCTTCTTCTGGTGGAAATACTTCGTACAAAGCCGATGGATTATGTGTATTCAAGTTATCAACTACTAGACGAATAGACTCTGCTTGTGAGTAATGAACGTCCACTAAATTCTTCATTTGGATGGCGAAATCTTTTTTAGTTCTCTGTTGTGTAACTTCAATATGCCGCCAACCTTTATGCGGTTCAAAAATTGCAAATAAGTTGACACTCCCATTCCTTTTATATTCATAGTCATAACGCTCTGGTTGCCCTGGTTCGGGTGGTAATGGTTCTCTAGTGTCATCCAACAAAGGATATGGGCGTACCCTTCGGGAAGCTTCGCAACATCAAAACAAATTACTGGATGTTTTGGATCGTATGGTTTGCTGTATAAATCTAATAAATCTTCCATCCTTAAAACATATTCAGCATCTATTTTCGGAATGCACCATTGTTCCTTTAACCAAGGTTTAATTTCGTTTTTTTTAAATAAGAGCGTACAGTTTCCCCAGAAACTGAATCGATGATATTTAAACTCACCATGCGCTCTGCTAATAGTTTCATCGTCCAACGATTTCTTCCCTCTGGTGCAGTAGAACATGCTGTTGCAATCAGAAAGGCTTCTTGTTCACCATTCAACTTTGGTTGCTTTGGTGGATGAGGACGGTCTTGTACAGCTAATTCAATTCCTCCCTCTACATATCTGGCACGGGTTCGCTCTACGGTAGAAACGTGTACTCTTAGACATTGTGCGATCGCTTTGTCAGTTTCTCCCTCCCATGCCATCAACAGTATATGAGCGCGAGTCATACTCCTTGCTTTGCTTTTACCTGTTTTGATTAGCGATCGCAGTTTTTCTACTTCTTCTTTACTCAAAGATACTGTATACTTCTTTGCCATGAGCCTACTCGCAACCACACTTCAAATAGTTTATCAGAATCCGTCTCACCTAGCAAAGTTAACTTGTCAGACTAGTAGTTCCACCCTGCCTTCAGATAAAGTGGCTGTAATGACGACGTTGCTAACACTACCATCATGCGAAATATACGAAATAACTTCGTCAAGCACAATATCTCTAGTTGAGCGATCGCCTTGACTAACAACCAACCTCTTTTCATACCTAAGATTTGTAATTTCCCAGGTTTGAGTGGTGTGGTAAATAAACCTTTTGATTTCTCGGACAATATTCTCCACAAAGCCATGCACGCTAAATGGATTAAGTAACTCTATTTGACTAACAGCCTGACTTACATTAGCAGTCTGTTGTCCTGCATCAAAAAAGATTTTGAAGTGCCAACTGCGATCGCATCTATACTCAGCCTCTATATGCAAAAGCATTTCTAGGGACTTGCTTACTAGGTAGGCAATATTTCTCACTGCTCTGGTATGTGATGCAGGGCGCTCTACTTCTGACCAAAGTCGCAAAGTGTAATTCTCGCCAACCTCTCTTTCAATTTCGTACATCGCGACACCTCCGACAGGTCTAGACACTTGATAGCATGGGCATTTTAGTATTGCCATTTCATTTTATGTCGTTATAAATGTCGCAGCCCGACCAGCGCAAAGAGATAGCAAAGGCTAAATTTATCACCGGGGTTCACATTCAGGAAATTGCTGATAGCTTGGGTGTGAGTCGCCGGACGATTGAGCGTTGGGCGGCAGAGGGAAACTGGCGGGATTTGCAACAAACTAATATTGTCCATCTCAAGCCCAAGCCGATAAACTCAAGCCCAAAACTTGAATTACCAAAAATTCGCAGTGTGGAAAGTCTGGATGATATTGGCATAGTTGAGGCGGCGTTATCGGAACTTCACGCTTCACTGCCAGAAGCAGACGATAAATCAAAGGGTGGGATTGCTGGTGCGATCGCTCGACTGGTGGAACTGAAGCGCAAAATCAAGCCTGAGACTGTGGCTGATTTAGTGGAACGGGCAATTGAGCTTGGTGTTAGTCCAGATGAATTTTTACAGCAGCTTAGAGATGCGTGGGCAAAAAGGGCGTAAGGCAGCAATGGGAAGAAGTTGTTAATCAGGCAGAGAAAGAGACTCAGCCCGAAAAAGTTTTGTGGAAGCCTTTGCCTGGCCCACAGACAATGGCTGCCTCAGAAAAATTTATTTGGTTCTCTGGCTGGATTAATCCTTTCCCCAGTACAGCAAGCACTGCAAGGTGTACTGCTCGGAATTGGCGCGCCCATTGGTATGCAGTTGGGAAGTGGAATTGCCAAAGGCGTACAGTCATCTCTGGGAAGTCAAATTGGTTCTTTAGAACTAATCGCCCAGCGCGCCACAGAAAAATCAATTCAGGCGATACCCAAGATACAGCAGGAACTGGTAGAAACTATCCGCGCCAATCCTATTGGTAATGTGGTAGTTAAGCAGCTAGAAACCCTGCAACAAGTACTTGAAAGATTTAGTATCAATCTTTCAAGTACTTGTTGCAATTAGCTGAATTACAAGCAAAAATTTCATCCAAGAAAGCGAATCGCCAAGATATTCAAAGCCTAGCTCGCTCAAGTGCGGCACTAGAAGAGACAACTAAGGAAATTGAAGCACTTCGGGAAACTAAAAGGGCTATAGAAATTGCTAATCCAGAAAAAGACATTCAAAAAACCTCTAAGCGACTGAAAGCACTTAACGATGAACTATCTTCAGTATTGGAGCAGTTACAAAAAAAACTATCAAGTGGACTGGTACAGGCAATTGAGAGTGCAACCAGAGAAATTGTCAATGTTGGCAACCTACCTCAACCGACTAAGGGGCAATTAGTAATTGAAAAGCAGGCTCTAGCATCCGAAAAGGAAGCTCGTAAAGCATCTGAGGTTGGGCGGCTAAAACGACAAAAAGCACAACAGGCAAACACCCTGCCGCCATTGTATGTGGATGCAGTGCAATCGGTAGCTCGGATAGTAACTGGACAAAATTTACCTGCTGAAAAAATCCCCACTGTTGTGCCATCTGCTGAGGTTGCAGGTAGAGGGGATTACCTTACGGCATCCAACACCTACAGAATTCGACCTGATTTGTATCAAAAATTATAAGTAGGCGATATCAATCAAGTAACGGATGAAGTTATTGGTAACATAGTCCATGAGATTTTTCATGCTTTTCAGCATGATTTTGGTTCATCGATCGCTGACAAGACTGGGAATCTTGCTGTCGATATTACTCCCACTCCTGAAGAGCTTTTGAAGCTGGCAGACAAAATCGAATCATCTGTAGCAATTCAGCCAGACCAGAGAAAGCCTTTATCTAGAGAGTTAGAAACAGGAGCAAATGTATTTCAACTTAGAAATACAGACCGGGTGCGTGAGGAATTAAAACGCAAACAGCTTAAAGACCAAGCATTGTCTTTGGGCGGTATAGCTGGCTCTAAGATTGGGCTGACTGATGCCAATAAGTTAATTGACGGTATTTATGCTTTTCTGGCAGAAGCCCAAAAATTGGGTATTGATGTTGCTAAACAAAAATCCAAATACGTTGCGGTCGTCAAAGATATTAGGACTAAAGCTGATGAAATCGGGGCTAAATCTGTAAACTTTGATGGCTTGCCAACTATTGAAATCGAAGAAATAGTCAAGCAATATCAGGAAATTTTAATAATGTCCGCTCCGACGCTTCCAAGCCATTCAACCTAGATTTGGCACGAACCGACCAACAAATCAACGCCATCAAATCTCAGATTGAGGCGTTGAAATCCCCAGAAGCGATCGCAGCATCTGGAGGTACGCAAGCAGCACAGGAGTTGACACAGCAACTACAGGCAAATGCAGAAAAATTGAAACAGTTTAAGGCTGAAGCAGAATCAACACTCGCTTCGTTGCGTGTTGACCCCGTACTGGCTTTTACTCAGGCACTACGCCAACTTAACTTAGCCTTTGCTGAATCTCAGGAGCGAAATCAGCAACAATTCGAGGGACGCAAAACCCGGATTGCTCAATCTCAACTCGCTGGCTTCAAAACAAACAAACAAGCTGGACGACAGGCTGCTTTAGATACAGCAGTAGCTGAAAGAGAAAAAGCCAAGGCTGATTTAGCAGATCTACAATCTGCGGTTAATGAAGGCAGTGCCGCGATCGCATCTCCTGAATTTCAATCAACCTTACAAAGACTGAGTGTTTCTCCTGATTCGTCAGTAGCCAAAATTGATGATGTACTAAAAAATACATCCGATGAAGCTGATAGGGGGATTTTAGAGAAACTTAAGAGTGAGCGAGAGCGGCGTAACCAACTGGCGGGTGCAAAGACTGTGTTTTCTGAATCTCAACTCAAGGTACAGCAAGCGACTCAGGATATTTCTCTTACTCAGCTGCAAGACAGCGCTAACAAGCAGCAACAGATACTGCAACGAACCGAAGCCAAGAAACTCAAGGATGACAATACCAGCCTCGGCATGAAAGGGGCGATCGCATCCCAGCTTAATAGCCTGGGCTTTGGTACAAATGAACTACAAATATTAGAGAAGCGATCACAAATTGAATCGGAGATTGCGGACAAGAAACTGGAAGCACTCAAGCTCGAACAAGCATATCAACGCCAGTCCTTGCAACTTGACCTGAAGCGGCAAAAGATATCTGCCCAAATGGCTGTTTTTGAAGCCGAATCAGCAAGACTCGCAGCTGCTAAAGCCAAGTTGGAAGCTGAATCGGCTTTGCGGATAGCCACCATCAAAAAAGACAAGGTTGGCATTGAAGCAGCCAAGGTGGAAATTGAATTGGCGTCAAGAGGCGCTGAGTTGGCTGATAAAAAATTTAGCGCTGCTGAAGACAACCTCAAAGTCCAAGATGAACTAGCTCGCAATGCCACACTGGCACAGGAAGCAACTCAAAAGGCGGCACTGAACCAGGAATTGGCTGCTGACAGCGCCAGAAGACAAGCGGCGGCATTGGAGAGAGTGGAGGCGTCTGCTCCTAAGATTCAAAAACAAGAGTCGAGAGATACCACCACAGCAGCGCCTGCTAGTTCACCTACAGCAAACAACGACGTACCTGGCTGGGAGAATCCTTATATCCAAAAACCTGGAGAAGGTTTATTTGACTACGAAAGCCGGATCAACTGGATGAAGATGACCGGACAGATTGTAGAGACTAATAACCCACATTCCGCACCTTGGGGTGTCACATAGCATAATCACTTAATTTTTTCTTGTTTCTTTGCTACAAATTATGCTTTCAAATCGTTCTTTAACCGTTAATTCTGGGACTTTAGGTATATGAGATAGCTTCATCTCCTCCTAAAACATAGTAAAAACCGATTGTGACAGTTGAGGGTGCGGAATGTAGGTAATAAAAGAACTAGTGTCATTGATACCAGTGGCTACAATTACGATTTGGAGTTGAACAAAAAACAAGGTAATTTGCCTTATTGGTATTTTGACCCTTATGACCCCAGATATTCGGGTAGTATGCCCCCAATTGACAGAACTGCTGATATGGTGAAGGCGGCAGAAATCAAAACTCCTGAAACTAGCGCTGGATATAGCCAGTTTGTGGATGCTTTAAAGGTGGCAAACCAGGGAATCGAGCAGCGACTCGACACCTTGAATGAACGAATTATGCAGCTTGCCAATAGCCCAAGAAGTCTGACCGTGCAAACTCCGCGCGCGGTTGACGATGCGGCGGATATTATGAGCAAGATTTCTCGTCAACAGCTTGCGAAAGCGGGTTTGTGAAGCGATCACTTCACAGCGATTTTATAGAATCGCGATAAGTACGGATGTCAATCCGCACTTTTATCAGAATCTTTATTGGCACTTCGGTGGCTTTGCTGCAACGTAATACAAGAGCGAAACAATACTCTTGAGTTGAGCGAGTCAACAATGGGGGCGCATATGTCAAACGCTTTTATAACTAACAATCCTCAAGATTTCAAGCTCTGCCTTATGTGGCTTGTTGGAACTTCCAAAAAGATGGTTGCTGAGTTCTCAAGTTGCAGGTGGCTACCACGAATTGGCGAGAAACTGGTTTTACCAGTAGGCGAAGCGGATGAGGATAAGGCAGAGAAAGGAGTAGTGATAATAATGACGGACTGTAGTCTGTACTTTTTGTAGGCGAGAATAAAAGAGAAGTTTGATGGAGCCAACATCAGCACAGTTAAAAGCGTTTTACCGCAGATGTGTAGCAGCAAGTAACTTGATGCAGCCAATTAACGTGGTTCGTTTAGACGAACGAAACAAAAGACTTTTTGTTTTAATTGGCGACACAATTGAAGTAGAAATATTTCCAAATGGGGAGGTATTTATTAAATGACCCAGATGAATTTTGAGCAGATGTCGGATAAAGAGTTGCTAGCCTATGTTAGAACTCATCCACAGGATACAGAGGCATTTCACAAATATATGGATAGGTTAAGCGATCGTCCTGGTGTGCTTTGCACGACGGATGAGGAAGCAGATGCAGAAATGCTAAGACGAGTTAATCAACAAGCAAGTTAGCAGTTCCTACTCTTAAATCAAATTTTGCAACATCAGCTATCCAAATTCTATCAAAATTATGCAGTGCAAACTTAACACTATCTGGTAGTGGTCGCCTCAGTCTTTGCTGCCAATTTAGTTGTAACTGAGGTAGTAAATCTTTAAAGACCCGCTCAAATAATTCAGCAGGAAATACCAAAAATCTTTCTGATAGTGATTGTTGAGCAACTTTAGTAACAGGACACCATAAGAAACCTTCTCTTGCCAAAAGACGATTTAATTCTTGTACTCCAGGAACTTGCCTCCACAATAGCGTTAATACTGCTGCTACCATGAAAGATAAATTCAGAATTCTATCTCGTAATCCTAACTGTTTGTAATATTTTTGTTGAGCAAAAATAGCTGGAGTTAATAAAGCTTCTAATTGCTGAGAAATTACCTCATTATCTATAGTAGGAGTATTATGTTTGTGTGCGTGGTCAGAGTTTTGTTTTTGTCGCTTGGGCATAGCAGTAGACCAAACTTTTCATTACCTTGTTTGATCATTGAATTTATATAACAATGTTGCCCATTTTTTACAAAAGTATTCCATCGTTACAATACTTTTTCATTGGACAAAATAGCTATGAAAAACTTTTTTAATAATGATAATCAAAGAGAGAGGAAGGAGGCGAGCGTCGCTCGCCTCCTTCCTCTCTCCCTCATGCACGATTATCATTTTTATTTAGATTGTTTTGAGTATTTTAGCTGATTGACAAAATGCACTCTACTCTAACCTTTCACGGATGGTGGTTGTGGCGATCGCGATTAAAATTTCGGGAGTCAAATTTTCATTCGTCGGCAGCTTATTAAAATACCTTTCGTAGTGCTCCTTCCAGGTTTGCCGTTTGGTAGCATCGTCTCCTTTTTGGGCAAAGTAATCTTCTTTGAATTTATCGATCTAATACCCACAACTAGAGACGCGATAACCCTTGTCTTTACAATCACCGCCTTCTAGATACTGACTCCAGTTGAATTCCCCACTAGCAATTCTGCCACCTAGTAACTTTGCTTCTGCTTCAGCTGCTTGAAGTCCGGCCACATTGGCATAGATACCCAAAGAAATATCCTGCTGATGCCAATGTTCTTTGTTGCTTGCTGGTTTCGGCGGTAGTGTGGCACGCAAAGACAAGCGATCGCCCCTTTGCCTTACGGCTACTCCGATTTTGCCTGCTTTTAGACGGTTATTTACTACCTCTAACGTCCACTTCAATGTCCTAAATTTGTCCTAAATTAAATGGGTGCGGCTCTTTTAGAGAGACGCGGATTAGTATCAGACAGGTATTGCAAGGG
>NZ_JCACKS010000205.1:0-14787 GCF_059505505.1 Pelatocladus sp.
AGGCTGGTCGTGGCAGCTTGAATCACTGCCTACCCCGAATTATTGAGCCGATACATCCTGATGACGATATGGTGATTGAATGTGCAGTTGTGGGAAAAGCAACACATATTATCACAGGTGATAAGCACCTACTGACATTCAACAAGTATCAGGATATTCATATTCTCAAAGCTGCGGCTTTCCTGGAATTGCTTGCTTGATATAACTATCCATTAAACAGTGGACATCAGTCAACTATTGATACCTACTGTAGAGATAGCCAGTCTCAAAACCCAGCAGGTATGGATGCAGATCGCAATTTTACCAACTTATTACCCACAGACGCAGATGGGATTCTAGTGGCAGAACTTTATCAAGGGCGTTGGAGCGTGGAAACTTTATTCCAAACTGTGACCCAAAACTTTCATAGGTAGATTTTTGGTTTCACAATATCTCCAAAAGACAGAGCATTACTGCCGTTACGTGTGTTGTAAGCCCTGATCATAGCAGCTTTCAGTATATTCGTATCAAGATCACCATCGGGCGAATCGGAGGTTACTTTACCTCCTAGCTCTTGTGTATAGTTCCAAAAAATCACGTCAAAATACACTTTTTTCTTTAGGCGTTGATTATTAAGAAGCTTGAGGCAGCCTTCAGCAAACTGCGGATAATTAGAGAAGGAGTTACCTAAGAAGTCACGTAATTTAGGCTCACTAAAATCTATGTTGACAGTATCTAAAGCCTCTGACAACTTTTGAGCGGACGGAGAAGGAGATGGAGGAACGGTTGGGACAGGAGTAGTTTCAGAAGGTGAACTTGATATTGTAGAAGATTGTGAAGGAGAAGTAGAAGATGAACTTGATGTTGTAGGAGATTGTGAAGGAGAAGTAGAAGGTGATGGACTAGACGAAGTTTTACTATATATTGCAGTGAATATAGCAACAATACCGCCAATTAACGCCACTGCGATCGCACTAATTGCAGCCCACGCTTCTTTGCTAATACCTTGCTGTTTCTCAGATTCTTTTTCTGGTTCGGTCATATAGCACTTCTTCCTTTTGGAAAAATTACCAGAACTTACCTGCCAATCAGTAAATGTCTTGAACTTTGGGTAGGTTGAGTTAGACACACAAGAAATTTTTTGATACTAAATGGAAAATTTTATTTTGCGTCGTAACCCAACAGTTGATACGGCTTGATATGGCTATAATCTGCTCTCTTCACGGGTAGTGTGGGAGGACGAAGTTATATCCTGCTCCTTCATGGCTACCACCCGCAGCACAAGCCCCTGTATTGTCATAACCGTTGTAAAACATTACTTGACACTTACCACAGAAGCGCCATTCTTCCTGTGTTATTGATGTTGGCGAGACATCGTGTGGGAGAACAAAATTATATCCGGCTGCTTTATGAGTACCACCCGCAGGGCAAGCTCCCTTATTGGGATATCCATTGAAAAACATTGCTTGACACTTACGACAAAAGCGCCAATTGTCCTGTGCATTTTGTGTTGGCGAACCACCGTAGGGAAGAGCAAACTCAAACCCTGCTGGTTCAGGGCGATCGCTGTAATGGTTAGTTGCGATCGCTTGAGCAAATACTTTGCCCGTTCTACTCATTGTTGAATTAAGTATTGATGGGATGACATTTCTGTCGCTCGCTTGAATAAGTGGCAGAAGTAGTACTGGCTCATTCCAATTTCATTGGCGATCGCAGGAATTTTTACCACCAAAACAACGATTAAGTGAATTGATTGATGATGTATTATTAACAGAGTTATCTGGGAAAATTATTATTTTTGTTGATGAAATTGATAGTATTTTAAGAATAAAATTTAAAGATGATTTTTTCGCTTTTATTCGTGCTTGTTATAATCAACGGGCAGATAATCCCGAATATCAACGGCTCACTTTTTGCTTATTAGGGGTAGCGACTCCTTCTAATTTAATTGCTGATACAAATCGCACACCTTTTAATATAGGAAAAGCTGTCGAATTAACTGGATTTCAATTAAATGAAATAGACGCTTTAATTCGAGGTTTTGAGGGAAGAGTTGCTAGACCGAAAGCGATAATGGAAGAGTTATTAAAGTGGACTGGTGGGCAGCCATTTTTAACTCAGAAACTGTGTCAACTAATTTGTAGTTCTAATTATTCATTCCTAGAACATCAGGAAAAACAATGTATAGAGGAATTGGTACAAAACCAAATCATTGAAAATTGGAAAGCACAGGACGAACCAGAACATTTACGAACAATCCGCGATCGCCTGACGCAAAATGCAGAAAATCAAACTGGGCGATTATTAGGCTTATATCAGCAAATTTTACACCAGGGAGAAATCCCCGCAGATGATAGCCCCGAACAAATGCAACTACGCCTGACGGGGTTAATTGTCAAGCAACAGGGAAAACTGCAAATTTATAATCGCATCTATGCAGAGATATTTAATCAAGCATGGCTTGACAAAGTATTGACAAATATTCGACCCTATGCACAAATGTTAAATGCTTGGGTAAATTCCAACTTTCAGGATGAGTCGCGTTTGTTGCGCGGACAAACTTTGCAGGATGCGCGCAATTGGGCAGCAGATAAAGGTTTAAGCGATTTGGATCGGAGATTTTTAGATGCTAGTCAGGAATTAGAAAAGCGGGATGTTCAGAAAAGATTACAAGCAGAAGCAGAAGCGTCAAAGATTTTAGCAGAAGCAAATGAGGTTTTATTTCTAGCCAATCAAAAAGCCAAACGACGGATTCAGATTGGCGGGGGAGCATTAGCGATCGCCCTAATTACAGCAATAGTTGCGGCAATTTGGGCAAATATGATGATCCAAGATACACAACGGGAAAGAATCAAATCCTTGAGTATCTCTTCCACTGCTTTATTAAACTCCAATCAAGAACTTGATGCTTTAGTCGCAGCCCTCAAAGCAGCTATTCAGTTGACATCAGCAACTTCGGTAGATGCTAACACTAAAGAATCGGTAAGATTAGCAATCGAAAAGATAAAATAGTAAGTGAATAGACTGATAGAACAGTGTTAAGCCGTTTACCCTGCTTATCACCCAAAAGCAATGGATCAACTGGTTAATCGAGTTTTGCGCGATCGCTATCGCATTCAATCTCTGCTTGGTCGCCAGACTGGTCGGAGAACTTTTCTAGCAAACGATTTACAAACAGGATCGTCTGTTGTAATCAAGTTGCTGTTGTTTAGTCCTGACTTTAACTGGGATGATTTGAAGCTTTTTGAACGTGAGGTAGAAGTCCTACAATCTTTAGATCATCCGGCGATTCCTAAATATATTGATCGCTTCGATGTTGAAACTGAATTAGGCAAAGGCTTTGCTTTAGTTCAAACTTATATTGAAGCCAGATCATTACAAAATTGGATAGAGTCTGGTCGTACTTTTAGCGAAGAAGAAATAAAAGCGATCGCCAAGCAATTACTAGGAATTTTAGATTACCTCCATAGTCGCCAACCTCCTGTCGTGCATCGAGATATTAAACCAAGTAACATTTTGTTGGGCGATCGCACTGGTAATAATCCTGGACAAATTTACCTGATTGATTTTGGTTGTGTGCAAACTGTGGTAAATAGTGGTACTAGGACGGTTGTTGGTACTTATGGCTACATGCCTCCCGAACAATTCGGTGGGCGAACAGTACCCACTTCAGACCTTTATGCTTTAGGGACAACGCTTATTTACTTAGTGACAGGACAGCACCCCGATGAATTCCCACAACGAGAGATGCGAATACTTTTTGAAGATAGAGTTAATCTCAGCCCAAATCTCGTTGATTGGCTCAAATGGCTCACAGAACCTAGTTTAGATTTACGGTTAAAATCAGCAAAACAGGCGTTAGAAGCTTTAGAAACATCAAATTTACGAAAAAGTTCCTTAGCAATTACTAAAAAGCCTTTTGGTAGCAAAGTAAAACTTACCAACACCAAACAAAAGTTAGAGATTCTGATTCCCCCACGGGGGTTCCACCTGGGATTAATTCCAATCATTGGATTTGCGATCGCATGGAACTCTTTTCTTGTGATGTGGTATGGTGCTGCTTTTAGTATGTGGAGTACTGGCGGATGGTTTGCAGCTCTATTTGCAATCTGTCACTTGGGTGTTGGCTTTTACTTGCTTTGGAATATTCTCTTTACTTTATTTGGACAAGTCAGACTTTCCATTACTCAACAGGAAATCTCTCTGACTCGTGAACTCCTGGGAGTAAAATGTCCACCAGTTCTTACCGCACCTCGACAAAATATTGTAAAAATTGAACTCACTCATCTTTCGTACAAGAGAGATTCTGAAGGAGGTAGTATTGCAGTTCACCCTCAAATTAATATTTGGGTAGGAATCAAGAAATTTGAACTTGGTGCTAAAGGTTATCTGACTAATCCAGAACTTGACTGGTTAGCTGAGAATTTGAGCAGTTGGCTAAATTTGCCAATCACTAGGGATTAAGTAATTCGGTACAAATAAAGCTAATTAGTTAGGGTCGTTATTTGTCCTTTGTCATTCGTCATTAGTAATCTCTCACTCCCAAGTCGAAACATCTCGCAGCACTTCTGGAATTTCCTCACCTGCGGGAAACTCCAAGACAGTTTCTCGAACACCCAAATAACCAGACTCAGTAAAAGACAACAGCATTCGTGTAAGTGCGAACCAAACCTCTGGCTCATATTCCCAGTCACTGTATCTCGAAGCTCTACCCGCAATTGAACGCAGCGCCCAAAAATAGCTATTCCTTACCACAGAACCACCTTTTTTATACTCTGGTACATCTTCGTGATGAAGGAAAAGTACATCATTTTCAATTTTGGCTCTCATGAGGTTGGGAGTGTAGGGAGATTTCGGGTTTCAAATTAGAATTTTCGAGTTCAAAACGAGAATTTTCCTGTTTGAAGTGAGAAGTTTTAGGTTTCAAACGAGAATTTTCCTGTTTGAAGTGAGAAGTTTTAGGTTTCAAACGAGAATTTTCCTGTTTGAAGTGAGAAGTTTTAGGTTTCAAACGAGAATTTTCCTGTTTGAAGTGAGAAGTTTTAGGTTTCAAACGAGAATTTTCCTGTTTGAAGTGAGAAGTTTTAGGTTTCAAACGAGAATTTTCCTGTTTGAAGTGAGAAGTTTCAGGTTTCAAACGAGAATTTTCCTGTTTGAAGTGAGAAGTTTTAGGTTTCAAACGAGAATTTTCCTGTTTGAAGTGAGAAGTTTCAGGTTTCAAACGAGAATTTTCCTGTTTGAAGTGAGAAGTTTTAGGTTTCAAACGAGAATTTTCCTGTTTGAAGTGAGAAGTTTCAGGTTTCAAACGAGAATTTTCGAGTTCAAAACTGGAATTTCCGAGATTGTGAATTGGTTAACCACTAACTACTAACCCCTAATACCATTTCTTTATGAAGACGCATATAGAGTTCTCGGTTGTGTCCAATACGTACCCCACCCCTTAATCCCCTAAGCGCAAGCGGGGAGGGGAGGTTTTGCGTCAGCAAAGCCGGGGTGGGGTTCCGACTGTATTGCAATCGAGTGAGAAGTGCTATATGAAGAACCCCACCGCCTGCGGTAAAACCCCCCTCTGAGGGGGGTCGGAGGTTGGGAGGGGTCAAAATAATGTGCAGCTTCACAGAAAATTGGTATAAGTATGAACTAATTCGATGTTAAACCAATCCGAAAAGTAAAACCAGATGAACCATACAGAGTGGTGACAGCACCACTTGATAATTCAATTCTGTCAATTGATTCTACAGGAATGCTATTTAAATCAGTGGCTCCATGATAGGTGTTGACATTAGTATTAATTGGTCTACCATTAATCAGGAATACCGACTAAGGGTTTAGAAACTAATCCTTTGTAGAGACGCGAAATTTCGCGTTTCTACTACAATAGTTTTTCTGGAACTGTATTTTTTTTATCTATAGCGATAATATGCAAATCAGTATTTTTCAGCGATCGCAGTAGTTTATGGGCCAGAGAACCTTTGAGGAGAATTTGCCAACGCGATCGCTGACTAGCACCAATAACTATTTGAGTAATATGGTATTTCTCAGCTACTTGTGCGATCGCTTCAGCAATATCATTACTAGGAACACGTATAAAATTACCTTCAAATTCCTTACACAGCTTTTCACAAATATCTATATGCAAGCTTTCTTCTTTCGTGAGGAAGCGGTCAGAATCAGCAACAAATAAAGCAAACAGAGGAGCATTCATATAATTAGCTATCCTCGCACCCCGACGTAATAGTTGCAACGAATTAGGATATGTGGAAATACATACTAATACCCGTTCTCGAATATTACAGAATTGACCTTGCGGATTCACACCACTCGTCAATCCTGCACTCATTTCTCTGGCTTCTTCTTCAACGTTGTCTGCAATCTCTCGCAATGCTAATTCCCGTAAAGCTACTAGGTTGCGACGTTGGAAAAAGTTATCAAGTGCTTGTTGGATTTTTTGTGATGCGTAGATTTTGCCTTCTAGCAACCGCTCCTGCAATGTTTCTGGCGTAACATCTATTACCACAACTTCATTAGCGTCATCTAAAACTTTGTCAGGAACTCGTTCCCGGACTACGACGCCAGTAATTCTTGCTACTAAATCATTGAGGCTCTCCAGATGTTGAATATTCATTGTCGAGTAAACATCAATACCATTTTGCAAAACAATTTCTACATCTTGGTAACGTTTTTCGTGGGGTGAACCGGGGACATTGGTATGAGCGAGTTCATCGATTAATACTAATTGAGGCGATCGCACCAAAATTGCGTCGGTGTCCATCTCTGTCAACATCAAATTACCCCGTGGAATTTGTTTACGGGGTAATATTTCCAATCCCTCAGCCATCTGTGCTGTTTCTTTACGTTCGTGGGTTTCCAACAACCCAACCACAACATCAATCCCTTCTTCTTTAAGCGCATGACCTTCTTCTAGCATCCGGTAAGTTTTACCTACACCAGGAGCCATACCAATAAAAATTTTATGTTTACCACGACGCGCTGGATACATGGGGAAGGGGATCGGGGAAGGTGAGGCCCCTGGAGGGGATAAGGGGTAATGGCAATACTGCTCGGATAAGACAAATCGATTGACATTTAAAACCTGTAGAGACGTTGCAGTGCAACGTCTCTACATGCCCAAAATTACGACGACAAATCCTTAACCGAGCAGTATTGGGGGTAATGGGGATCGGGGATCGGGGAAAGGGGGAGAATAAACATAATTGACTCTTGAGCATTGACAATTGACCAATGATCAACAATATTATTGGTTTTGCCTACGGTTAATTTCTTGGAGGTCGAGGGCGTAATTTAATTTCAAGATATTCACTCCAGGTTCGCCGAAAATACCTAAAAATCTCCCTTCTGTATATTGTTTGATAAATGGCACTATTTCTTCTCTGGTAAGATTACGCGCACGAGCTACTCTTTCTAGCTGTTCTTGTGCTGTTCTGACAGAAATATGTGGATCTAAACCAGAACCAGAAGTATAAATAATGTCAGCGAAAGGTTGAATATTCTCATCGTTAAGTTCATTAGACTTCTCAACCACACGCTGAAGTAAGTCTGGATTGCTGGGAGCAAAGTTGCTTGCACCTGATACACCAGTCGATCTACCTAATTTTCCTTGACTATATCTGACAGCACTGGGACGACCTTGAAAATAGCGTTCTGATCGGAACTGTTGACCAATCAAAGCTGATCCAATAGCTTCTCCTTGGATATTTTGCATAATAGTACCGTCTGCTTTCTCTTTAAAAAAAGCTTGACCAACTCCTAAAACTGCAACAGGATAAATAACGGCTGTCACCAACCACAATAATATAGTGATCCGAATTGCTCTGATAATTTCTCGAATAATAAACATAACAAGTAAGTCAATTGGTAATTGGTAATTGGTGATTACTTTCTTAATTAATTAGTCTGATAACTGTTAACTGATAACTGATAACTGTTAAAGGGAGCATCCCAAATGTTCAAAAAACCCGCCTGCGATTGAAATCGCAGTCTCATAGCTTGATTTATTTGAGTCGTCTTCAGACGACTTGTGCTATTAGCTAACGGTTTAAACCGTTAGCGGTATATTGAAAAAATTGGGATGCTCCCCTGTTAAAAGCGTTCTGGTTGAAAAACAACAAAAAATAAATAAACTATCAGTGCCAATGTTATAAAACCTAAAATCCCAATTGCCCAAGCTGAACGACGTTCTAAAACACCATCAGCAGCCGCATAAACAACTGGAGCAATTACCATATTGAGACACAAAGCAATCAAAATTATTAGTGGTAATTTTTGTTGGTACCATTGTGACCAAATAAAAGAAATGGACTCTACTATATCTGTCGATAAAAACTTATTAAATAAATTAATTTTTCTATTTATCTTCATTTATTTTTTCACCTCTAAATATATAAATCAAAAATAAAATATATAATCTATTCCCAATCCCGTTTCCCCAATCTCTTCCTACGCCAACCCTATAGCCGTAATGATTAAATCAATTAATTTAATCGCAATAAAAGGTGCAATTACACCACCCAAGCCATAAATAAATATATTGCGTTGTAATAATTTATTAGAAGTTAAAGGTCGAAACTTTACACCCTTGAGTGCTAAAGGAATTAAAACAGGAATAATTAATGCATTGTAAATGAGCGCTGACAGCACAGCAGAATTTGTGCTGGTTAGCTTCATGATATTTAAACTTTGTAGGTTGGCAGAAGCAAATAATACTGGAATAATTGCAAAATACTTAGCGATATCATTGGCGATCGAAAATGTTGTTAATGCTCCTCTAGTAATTAACAATTGTTTCCCAATGCCAACTATATCGATGAGCTTTGTCGGATCAGAATCTAAATCCACCATGTTTGCTGCTTCTTTAGCAGCTTGAGTACCTGTATTCATTGCTACTCCGACGTTAGCTTGAGCTAGGGCTGGTGCATCGTTTGTACCGTCTCCGGTCATTGCTACTATTTTGCCTTTTTCCTGTTCTCTTTGAATTACAGAGATTTTATCTTCTGGGGTTGCTTCGGCAATAAAGTCATCGACTCCCGCTTCTTTGGCAATGACAGAAGCAGTAATGTGATTGTCGCCCGTTAACATAACGGTACGTACTCCCATGCGTCGCAATTGATCAAAGCGATCGCGTATCCCTGGCTTAACTATATCTTTGAGATAAATCACGCCATAGATATCCCCATCCAAGCACACTGCTAGTGGTGTCCCGCCTTGCTGGGAAACCATTTCGTAGGCAGCATCTAGATCTGGTATATCTTGTTGACTGTTGTGTGTACGCACAAATCCTTTAATTGCATTTACCGCACCTTTACGCGCCTCTTTGCCATTGGGTAAATTTGTGCCACTCATGCGAGTTCTAGCGGAAAATTCTACTGCTTCGGCTTTTTCCGGGTTGAAATCAATTTTTGCTCCTAATTTTTCCGCCAGTCTAAATATAGATTTCCCCTCTGGAGTTTCATCAAATATACTCGCTGCCAAAGCCACATAAGCAATTTGTTCCATTGAGTGACCATTGACAGGAATTAACCCTTCTGCTAAACGATTGCCTAAAGTAATTGTGCCTGTTTTATCGAGAAGTAGTGTATTAACATCACCACATGCTTCCACAGCTCGTCCAGAGGTAGCAATCACGTTAAACTGAGCAACCCTATCCATCCCAGCAATCCCGATCGCACTGAGTAACCCACCGATAGTCGTGGGGATCAATGCTACCAACAGCGCGACTAAAATTGCCACACTGACTTGAATTTGCACATAGTGAGCAATGAACGGCACAGTTGCTACTACAAACAGAAATACTAAACTGAGAACAGCAAGTAATACCGTCAGGGCAATTTCATTGGGTGTTTTCCTCCGTTCTGCTCCTTCTACTAAAGCAATCATCCGGTCAATAAAACCTTTGCCTGGTTCAGCAGTTATGCGGATAATTAGTTCATCAGAGATAATCCGCGTCCCACCAGTGACAGAACTAGCAATATCAGAACCAGGTTCTTTTAATACCGGAGCAGATTCGCCAGTAATTGCTGATTCATCGACACTCGCAGTACCCATAACAACTTCACCGTCTGCGGGAATTGTGTCACCAGCAACAACGTAGACAGTATCACCTTTTTGCAAGCTAGTGGAAGAAACCTCCGTAATTGCGCCATCGGCAAAAAGTTTTTTGGCGATCGTTTCTGACTTAGTTGAACGCAGGGCGTCAGCTTGGGCTTTACCTCTACCTTCAGCAATTGCTTCGGCAAAATTAGCAAACCAAACGGTGAAGAATAAAATCGCCGTGATGATCCCGTTGAATAATCGGGGATTTTTCTCGGTAACTGGGCCAAACAAATCAGGCTCAATTGTCACCGCAAGAGTGATCAGTGTCCCAACCCAGACTAAAAACATCACTGGGTTTTTCACTGCTTGTTGAGGATTGAGCTTCACAAAAGCATCTTTTATCGCCCTCAAATAAATACCTTTGGTATTTATCCGTGACTGTTTGCGTTTATGACGGCGATCGCTCGCACGATAACGTCCAGGTTTGGGAGGTTTAGGGGTAGTTGCAGCTGGATTCATATATATTGGGGAGCGGGGATGGGTATAAATCAGTTAACAGTTAACACAGTTATCAAATTAAACTGGTTACTGTTAACTGATAACTGATAACTGATTCTATTTACCAGAGGCGATTTTAAATCCTTCGGCGATGGGACCCAAGGCTAAAACTGGGAAAAAAGTCAGTACTCCTAAAATTAAAATTACTCCGGCGGTGACACTGGTAAATAGCAGAGTGTCGGTTCTTAAAGTACCTGGTGTTGTTGGTACTGGTTGTTTGCGAGTCATACTATCGGCTAACAGCAGAATGGCAATAATCGGAACATAGCGCCCCAATACTAAGCTGAAAATGGTACTCAGATTCCACCACAAGCTATTATCTGCTAAACCTTCAAAGCCAGATCCATTATTGGCGCTGGCTGAGGTGTACTCATAAACAACTTGGGAGACACCATGAAAACTAGGATTGCTAATCCCAGCTAATGTTTCTGGAAAGTATAAGGTAATTGCACTTGGAATTAAAACCGCGATTGGGTGAATTAATAAAACTACGCTGGCGAGGACAATTTCTCGCTTCTCAATTTTTCGCCCCAAAAACTCTGGTGTACGTCCCACCATCAACCCTGTTAAGAAGACAGTCAAAATTAAATAGATAAATAGATAAGCGGTTCCTGTTCCCTGACCACCCCAAATAATTTGTAAGAACATATTTAATAGAGTGGCAAAACTTCCTGTGGGCATGAGAGAATCATGCATTCCATTAACAGCACCAGTCATTGTACTTGTGGTCGCGATCGCCCAAAATGCAGTCAGGATTGAACCAAAGCGGACTTCTTTTCCTTCGAGATTTGGTATTTCATATCCCAAAGTGCCGTTGATCAAAGTATTACCCTGATATTCGCTAGTTGCTGTGACAGCTACCAAAACTACAAAAATTGCAAACATCATCCAAAACAGCAACCAAGCCTGTTTGATGTTGTTAGCAAATAATCCATAGGTGTAAATCAAAGCCATTGGGATACATAGCATGGCGATCATCTCTATTAAATTAGAAGCACCATTAGGATTTTCAAATGGATGAGCAGAGTTAGCAGCAAAAAAACCACCGCCGTTTTCACCCAACAGTTTAATCATTTCAAAAGAAGCTACTGGGCCTCTAGCTATATACTGACTAAAGCCGTCGAGGGTGGTGACAGCTTGAGCTGGAAGTAATGTTTGTGGTGTCCCTGAGATAATTAAAGCGATCGCACCAATCAAAGATATTGGTAACAATATCCGTGTAATAGCACGAACTAAATCTACGTAAAAGTTCCCCAGTGGTCTACCTGTTAATCCACGAATAAAGGTAATACCTACAGCTAATCCAGTTGCAGCCGAAGTAAACATCAAAAAACCTAAAGCTGCTGTTTGACTAAAGTAACTTAAAGTTGTCTCAGGAATGTAGTGTTGCTGGTCAGTATTTGTCAGAAATGAAATTGTTGTGTGTAGTGCTAGATCCCAGCGCAGTGATTTCAAGTTCATGGGATTCAACGGCAAAATTCCCTGAAAATTTAAAATCAAGTAGACAGCAACACCCATGAGCAAATTGCTGAATAACACCGCGCGGATGTACTGTCCACCTGTCATGTCTTGTTTGCTACGTACACCTCCCAGTATATAAATAATTCGCTCAACCGGGTTGAATACGGAGTCAAACATAGTGCTTTCACCCAAGAAGACACGAGCTATGTATCTTCCAAAAAATGGAGTGATTACTATTAAAATACAGAGCGTTAACCCTATTTGCAAAAAACCCTGTGTCATGTATTTAATGCTGAATTATAGTTGGTCTGGCTTTACTAATAGAAAGCTAATTACTAATAATGCTTGATCGTTTATAAGTCTTGAAGACTTACATTTTACAATCCACACACCTTTTTAGGGCAGCGTTGTTGAAGTTGGGTGATTTTTTATCACTGTTAGTATGTTCGGTGCTTTTTTCTTAAATGATTGATTTAAGAAAAATTAATTTTTTACATATCTTATCGTTTTAAATTTATAATGTTTAATTTATGTATTAAAATTCTTTTTAAGTAAAATTGATTACTGCAAAATAAATTAATTTATTCTAAGGCATTATACCTGATTATTTATAAATTAAGTATAAAATAGTACGATAAGAGTAGTATATTTAGATTTTTCACGTAATTTTGTGAAAATCGAAAGATACAGATCCCCACAAGCGATCGCCACAACAAGGGGATAAAAAATTGAACTAACACAGATGGATCATGGGTTTGCTGCGAAGTTAATCGCCTCTCCTTTAGAAGAATCCCTAATTTTCAAGCACATAGGCACAAAAATAGTGATCGCCACCTATGTGACAATATTTAGAGAGTATTTATTCACAAAATCTTAACTTTGTAGCGATTGTCTTAAAAGTCAAGCGATCGCACCATCCGGCAGGCGAAAGTGGACAGATAAATTAGTGAAACTTCCATACAAGTGTCTTAGCTTAATCTACCAACCACAAAATATTTTCCTTCTGTTGAGTGGTTTAGCAGGAGGAGTTCTATTATCAATTTTGGGCGGTTGTAATCAAAAGCCAAATAGCGTGACTCTCTCCACAGGTACTGTCGGTAGTTACTACCATCGCTTAGGTGAACAAATTAACTACTCTACCAACACAACAGTTGGAGTCAGTGTTCGGAATTTCGATTCTCAAGGTTCCCAGGAAAACATCCAGCGATTGCTAAATCATCAAGTCGATTTTGCGATCGCGCAGTTGGATGTCGCCAACGAAGCTATGCGATCAGGAAAAGTCAAAGCAGTGGCAATTTTGGCAAAAGAATATGTTCACATTATTGTTCGGAAAAACTCTGGGATTAAAACATTCGACGATCTTCAAGGAAAGCGAGTTGCTGTTGGTAATCCTGGGAGTGGAATTCTGTTTACAACTAAACAATTAATCCAAGCAGACAAGCTGAATATTCAAAAAGATAATTCTAGTTTTGACGAAGCATTTAAGAAATTAAAATCTCGACAATTAGATGCAGTTATTTATGTAGGAAGTTTGGGTGCAAATGAAAAGCTGAGGCAAATATTTGTGAAAAACTCCGATATGAATTTACTTCCTATACGAACTGCATTAATAAACAACTTAACAGTATTAGATCCCAGTTCCTACGAAAGTGCAACTCTACCTGTTGGTACTTATGTGTCGCGTCCACCAATTCCAAATCGAAAATTACCAACTCTCTCAACTGCAACCGTTTTAATCACTCGCCCTAACATGAATCGGCAAATAGTAGGTCTAGTTACTTGGTCGATTCTTTCCACCGCTCGTACTTATTCCCAATTCTATCCAGAACTACAAAGCTCAAAAGCAGAAGAATTAATGCGAAAAGAGCTTTTTTATATTCATCCAGCAGCAGAAGCGGTGTTTAATCAGGGTGATCCTCGGATGGTGATCATTCGTTACTGGGAAAACAACAACGACTTACAGGCTGGAGTTTTCATTTTGGGAACAACCAGTGTGCTAGGGTTAATGTTACGACAGTGGCACAGACAAAAGTCCAAGAAGATTATGACGACGACCAATAACCGAATTATTGAACTTAAGTCACTGTTACCAGATCATCCACAGCAAGCATTGGAAAGTCTTGAAAACTTAAGCCAGGAGAATCGGCTCACATTTATTGAGGGTGTAGTGTCAACAGAAGTCTACGAACAACTGCGTCACAAAACCCAAACTTTTGCCGACCAGTGTCGTACTCTGATAGAACATCAGCGCAAAAAGTTTGTCATGGATACGCTTTTATTATTAGATGAATGGCAGGCAAGCTTACAGACTGATCCAGAAGCAGCATTACAAAAGCTGAAGCAACTTAAGCAACAATATCGAGATATGTTGTTGTCAGATCAAGTTGATATTGAAGCTTATATAGAACTGATGAATTTAACCTTAATTTCGCTGATGACTTTAGCACCAAAGTCTTCTCCAGCTCATTCTAATCCTGAAAGTAAAAAGCAAAATATTTCAAATTAAGCGAAAATTCGGAGTTGATATAAGTAAGTGGGCTATAAAAATTCAATTTATTAACTAACTTTTGTGATTCGTAAACTAACTTTTGCGAGTCGCAAATTAACTTTTGTGATTCGTGAACTAGCTTTTGTGACTCGTGAACTAGCTTTTGTGACTCGTGAACTAGCTTTTGCGACTTGTAAACTAGCTTTTGTGACTCGTGAACTAGCTTTTGCGACTTGTAAACTAGCTTTTGT
>NZ_JCACKS010000205.1:14887-42442 GCF_059505505.1 Pelatocladus sp.
AGCTTTTGTGACTCGTGAACTAGCTTTTGCGACTTGTAAACTAGCTTTTGTGACTTGTAAATTAGCTTTTGCGACTCGTGAACTAGCTTTTGCGACTTGTAAACTAGCTTTTGCGACTTGTAAATTAGTTATAGAGACGTTGCACTGCAACGTCTCTACATGAAAAAATTATGCCGAAAAATCCTTAACCAAAACGTATTGACTCCGCATTAGGCTGCGAAGCCACCATCAATCTTTAGGTTCGCGCCAGTAATAAAGCTGGCTTCGGGACTGGCGAGATAGGAAACAAAACTAGCGACTTCATCGCTTTGACCGTAGCGTCCCAAGGCGATTATCCCTTTTGCACCTTCGGCAAAAGGGCCGTCTGCTGGATTCATGTCGGTGTCCACTGGGCCGGGTTGGACATTGTTAACTGTGATACCACGAGGGCCAAGGTCGCGAGCAAGACCGCGTGTAAAACTAGCGATCGCACCTTTGGTCAAAGCATAAACTGAGAGACCGCCAACAGGAACGAGATCACTGTTGACGCTGCCGATCATAATGATACGTCCGCCCTCGCCCATGTGACGCACAGCCTCTTGAGTTGCGACAAAAACGCCCTTGACGTTAACTGCAACGAGCCGATCAAAATCATCTAGCGAGAACTGGTCGATTGGAGCCATAGTGGCGACCCCCGCGTTGTTAACGAGGATGTCAAGACGACCAAAAGTTTTTACTGTCTCAGCAACGGCGTTTTTCACTGCTTCAACATCGGCACTGTCAGCTTGTATAGCCAAGGCTCGACCACCTGCTGCTTCGATAACGCGCACCACCTCTTCAGCTTTTTGTGGTGAACTGGTGTAGGTGAGGGCGACAGCAGCGCCATCATCCGCCAGACGTTTGGCGATCGCAGCCCCCAAACCGCGTGAGCCACCAGTGACTAATGCTACTTTTTCAATAAGTTTATTCGTCATAAGTACCTAAAAAAATTAATTACACATTCTTCAACTTCCCAGTCAGCTGTTGAGGCAATTTTGCAAGAATTGCGGGAGTTGTGAGGCGACACGCGAGTCGCCTTGGTATCAGGAAATTCTGCGTAAGCTTACATCATATTTATGGGGTCTATATCTATTGTTAAACTGACAGACGCCGGACAAAGTTGACGCACTTGTTCCCAATCTGGTAACTGTGGTAATGCATTGGGGGCAAACTTGAGTAATATTTGCCAACGATAACGATTTGCTACTCGTAAAATATTAGCTGGTGCTGGCCCCAATAGATCTAAACCTTGTTGTTGTGGTAATGCAGCTGCAATTAGCTGTGCGACATTTTGGACTTCAATGGGATCAAGGCTGCTCAGACGTAACAAAATTAACCTGCCATAGGGAGGATAATTCAGTGCTTGCCGTTGTTCTAATTCTGTATTGGTGAAAGATTGATAATCATGATTTTGCACCGTTTCGATCACTGGATGCTCTGGTGTATAAGTTTGCACAATTACCCTACCCGGTTCCTCACCTCTACCAGCCCTTCCAGCGACCTGCGCCAAAGTTTGAAATGCTCGTTCGCTAGCGCGATAATCAGATAAATATAGTAATCCATCGGCGGCGACAACTCCTACAAGCGTCACCTGTGGTAAATCTAATCCTTTGGTGAGCATTTGCGTACCGATTAATAAATCAGCTTCGCCGTTAGCAAATTGGGTGATTAAGGTACGATGGGCGCCTTTGGTGCGGGTTGTATCACTATCAAAACGAATAAAACGCAACTCTGGAAATTGCTTTGTTAATTCCTGGGCGACTCGTTGTGTCCCACTACCAAAGAATTTTAAGTAAGGTGAACTGCATTCGGGGCAATTTTTGGGATGCGATCGCGCATAATTACAATAATGACAGCGCAAAATTTGTGGCCCTTCTGCCTCAGTTTGGTGATACGACAGCGACACATCACAATGAGGACATTCCAACACATATCCACAATTGCGACAAGACACAAAAGTACTATGTCCTCGGCGATGGATAAATAAAATTCCTTGTTGATTTCGTTGTTTTAATTGTTGCAACGCATCTTGTAGCGATCTACTAAATATCGAACGATTTCCCTGCTGTAACTCTTGTCGCATATCCACAATTTCCACACTTGGTAAAGGACGCGAATGGATACGTTCTGGAAGCGAGAGATAGTGAGAGGTGTGGGGAGTGTGGGGAGTGTGGGGAGTGTGGGAAGAAAAATTACTTCCTTGTCCCCCTTGTCCGAATCTCCGCTCCCCGCTCCCCAATCCCCGCTCCCCGCTCCCCGCTCCCCGATCCCTAACCCTCACCCAACTTTCCAAAGATGGTGTTGCGGAACCTAAAAGTAGGGGACAATTTTCTAATTCTGCGCGCCACTGGGCGACGGTGCGGGCGTGATAGGTGGGGATGGGAGAATCTTGTTTAAAACTGTTGTCGTGTTCTTCATCTAATATGATCAAACCCAAGTTTGGTAAGGGAGCAAAAACAGCGCTGCGTGTGCCAATTACTACTTGGGGTTCACCTGTGAGCATTTGTCGCCAGGTGTCGTAACGTTCGCCTGCGGAGAGGGCGCTGTGGTAGACGTTAATTTTGTTACCAAACCGGGCGCGGAAACGATCAGTTAGCTGCGGTGTCAACCCAATTTCCGGTACTAAGACCAGAGCAGATTTACCTTGGGCGAGTAAAGGGGCGATCGCTTGCAAATAAACTTCAGTTTTTCCGGAACCAGTCACTCCATGCAAGAGAAGTATTGCATATCCTTTTATTTCTTTGATGGTAGACAATGCCTGGAATTGAGCTGCGTTTAAAGATTTTGGTTGATCTGCTGCGACTGTGGGTCCGTTTTCGCTGCGTAATATTTCCCTTTGTTGAATGACAATACAACCTTGATCTTCTAATTTTTTTAAAGTCGGGGTGGTTGTATTACAAATTTGTAAAAATTCATTTAGCCATAATTCTCCACCATGACGCTTTAACACTTCTAATATTTCTCGTTGGCGCTTGCTGAGATCTATAGGTGGTACGCTGACAGTCAATGTTACGATGAGTTTGGTCTGAGGTTTAGAGTATTTAGGCAGTTCCATGTAGGTTTCTACCCAACTGCGTTGGATTAATTGCTTTTTTGCCCTGTCAAAACCTTTGATTTGGCGTCTTAAGAATTTAAAGCTATAGTCGCCCTCAGCCTGAGATTGAAGAATTTTGAGGAGTTCACGGGCTGGCAAACTAAGAAATTCATCCGCACCATAGGGAATATTTTCTCTTTTGAGGCGCAGACGAGAATGCGATCGCCCCAACAAACCTGGTGGTAGAGCAGTGCGAATTACTTGAATAAAAGGAGTGTAATAGTAGTCTGAAACTCTTTCTAACAATTGCCAGTAGCTTGGTTGAAAAAATTTCGAGTGAATTATATCTTCTACATCCCTAATATTTTCAGCCGCAAGGTTAGTTGGAGGTTGTGCTAACAAACGAATAGCTATTCCTCCTACCTGTTGTCTGCCAAATGGCACACTTAAAATATCTCCTGGTTTTACTTCTAACCCTGGTGGTAATCGATAGGTATAGAGTTTTTCTTCCTGTTGTTGTGCTGTTCCATCTTCTTTAGTAATTCCTGGAAAGTCTACTAGCACTTCAACCCATTGATTTTTATTTATTCCCACATCATAAGACTGCCCTGATTGGGCTACGACCAAAGGAGGTAAATTTACATCATTTATATACATGGTTCCTCAATTTCTAGATATATATTTATCTCTCTTAGTTACGGGAAATAGTCCTTCCTCGTCAGACTAACTATCTATCTAAATGTCAATTAAAATGTAATTCGCAATACTTTCATCAGACATAATACTTGATAAGTTTCCTCTTATGTAATTCCAACCAAGGAATTAATTTTATCTACATGCGGTAACACTTATTGAAAACAGACTAGACAAAATTAATCTCTTGCATCTTTTCAAGTTGATTTTTCTCTCTATGGTGAATAGGCAAGAGTGCTTTTCTCCCTATTGATAGATATTAAACACTCTCAGTGTATGAGATGCTTCTAACTAGGCTATGGATTGCCATACCTTTTGCTGGGTAAAGTTACCAAAAATCCAAAAGACCCATTGATGAGATTGAAGGATGTTTAAAGAATAACAAGGCATAAAAAATTAGAACTATTAGAAAAACATATGAATATTTCATGATTAATTAATCTCTTAGAGTAAGTTTTATATTTGTTAAGTTTGAGCAATTTTGATTGAGAGTCTTTGACATAGTTTGTAAATAAGAAAAAAAAATGAGGAACCCATGAATAGTCGAATTAGCAATGCACGCGTCAATGCGAACAGCAAAAATATATGTAAGAATGTATCTGATTGTAACCAATAGCAAAAATAAATAGTGGTCTTTCCCTCTTGCTATCCTTAGTAAACATAGGTAATCATGAGCAAAGACTGTTATTCGGAATCGTCTTAAAAATTAGCGAAAAGCTTTTTGCTAGAAAACAGGTGCATTTGTCAACTTATAAAAATTAATGAAGCATCTTATCTTAAAGCAGCTGTCACTAAGTTATGTATCAAACCAAGCAACAATCCCTAACAGAAGCTATGACTATTGCTGAATTGGGAACAATGGAAATGATAGAAAATGCTGCCGTTAATGAAGAACAAATTCTGGAAGTTTTAAACGCAGTGGCAGATGAAGAATCCCCAATTGCAGAAAACCTGGAAATAGATGGACGCAATGTAGATGAAATGGCAGCAGCGCGTCCTTCTGGATACAATAAAACCGAGTACGATGATGCTGTGGGCGCGTTTTTTAAAGAAATGGCGCGCTATCCATTATTAAAACCGGATGAAGAGGTTGAATTGGCGCGGCGAGTGCGGTTTTTAGAAGAATTTAACGAAATTCAAGCTGCATTGCAAGAAGAACTAGGGCATCAACCTAATAAATCAAATATAGCAGCACATCTAGAAATAACAGAAAAGCAGTTAGAAAATCGTTTATATCAAGGTAGGGTAGCGAAACGCAAAATGATTCGCTCAAACCTACGTCTTGTTGTATCAATTGCTAAACGATATTTAAATCGTGGCGTACCTTTTTTGGATTTAATTCAAGAAGGCGCCATGGGTTTAAACCGGGCGACAGAAAAATTTGATCCAGATAAAGGATATAAATTTTCTACATATGCTTATTGGTGGATTAGACAAGCAATTACACGGGCGATCGCTAACGATGCTCGTACTATCCGTTTACCAATTCATATAGTTGAAAAACTAAACAAACTTAAAAAAGCCCAGCGAGAACTAAAACAAAGACTAGGGCGTAATCCTAACGAAATCGAAATGGCGGAAGCATTAGAAATTCCGCCCCAACAATTACGCCAACTTCAACAATTACGACGTCAAGCATTATCTTTAAATCACCGTGTCGGTAAAGAAGAAGACACGGAATTAATGGATTTATTAGAAGATGAAGACAACCAATCTCCAGAAGCAAAAATGAATGAAAGCATGATGCGTCAGGAGATTTGGGAAGTATTAGGTGACGTACTCACACCACGAGAAAAAGACGTGATTTCCTTACGCTATGGGTTAACTACCAGCGAACCCTGTACCCTGGAAGAAGTTGGTAACATGTTCAACCTGTCTCGCGAACGAGTACGACAAATCCAAAGTAAAGCCATGCGAAAATTGCGGCGTCCCCACATCGCCAAGCGGTTGAAGGGATGGTTGATTTAATTTGTCACTTGTCATTTGTCATTGGTTAAGAGTTAAAGAATTTGAACTCTTGACTATCGGCTTTGATTATGGACTAATGACTAATGACAAATGACGAATGACTAATGACTTCTAAAAGTAATTTAATAGTGCGTTTTGCCGAACCTGCTGACTGTGGTGCAATATTTGACTTAGTAAAAGCACTTGCAGAATACGAAAAATTATCTCATGCAGTGACTGGCAGTCCTGCCGCACTAAAGGAGCATTTATTTGGCTCCCCTAAATATGCTGAGGCTATATTAGCAGAATATACAGGGCAAGCTGTGGGGTTTGCCCTGTTTTTTCATAATTATTCAACATTCCTAACTAAGCCAGGAATATATTTAGAAGATATATTTGTTTTGCCAGAGTATCGAAGTCAAGGAATTGGCAAAGCACTTTTAATTAAAGTTGCTCAGATAGCCGTAGAAAGAGATTGCGGACGCTTAGAGTGGAGTGTTTTAGATTGGAACGAATCAGCTCAAGCATTTTACCGCCACATGGGGGCATCAATTTTAGATGAATGGCGAATTTGTCGTGTTATGGGTGAAGAGTTGAGGGAGTTGGGGATAGGGAAATAGGAGATAAAGGGGACCAGGGGGACAAGGGGGACAAGGGAGCAGGGAGTGTGGGGGGAATTATTTAACAAGTCTCTTACCCAATCCCCGTTCCCCAATCCCCGTTCCCCGTTCCCCAATCCAAGTATGACAGCCTGTCTTTTGACGAGGAAAAGCTGTGAAGCTGAGAATTAGTAAGGATTATGGACTTGCTAGTCCTTTTTGCAGAGGAAACACGGAATGAAAAAGATTTTGTCAGTGTTGCTGCTTGGCATCACAATCTTCACCTTCGCTTTTAATCGCCCTGCTTTAGCCGCAGATGCAGCTAACGGTGCTAAAATCTTTAGTGCTAATTGTGCTTCTTGTCATGCAGGTGGTAAGAACTTAGTGCAAGCAAATAAAAGCTTGAGCAAAAGTGATTTGGAAAAATATGGCATGAACTCACCAGAGGCTATTATTGCCCAAGTAACAAATGGTAAAAATGCTATGCCGGCTTTTAAAGCTCGTTTAAAACCAGAGCAGATTGAAAATGTTGCTGCTTATGTGTTGGAACAAGCTGACAAAGGTTGGAAGTAAAAAATCAAGGCTAGAGACTAAGAATTAGCTGAAACAGAAAGAACCCCCACGACTCACTCGAATGAGCGTGGGATGAATTTCGCGTTATGTGAAAAGTAAGAAATTGACAAAAATCAAAATCGCTGCATTGTGGTCACGGTGCATAACTGTTCCGCAAGAATCACACTTGTGGGTACGAGTAGACAACGATTTTTTAACTCTTGCCCCACAAACAGAACAGTCTTGACTAGTGTAGTGGGGTGCGACTGCTATTTGTCATAAAATCGAGCTATTGCAAGCCAAGCTCTATCAGCAGATGCTTGACGCGCCATTGAATTAAGCTTGTTAGCAAAATCAAATTCCTTGGCTAAAACAGCGCAAAGTTTTTGCAGGTCATTTTTACCAACATCCTTGTTATCAATCCAGTGTCTTAGAGCTTTGTTGCGAATAAACAAAGCAGTTCTAATGGCTTCATCTATTGAATTGTACTGACTTTGTTTACCTTTTAACTTAGCTTCTAAAACTAACATCGTTTGCATTGTCCCCTTCTAAATCGGGCAGGCTTAATATACCCGACGAATAGCCCTGTTTGCGTATCGAAAAAACCCAGAAGCCTGCCCGATTTAGATACGTGGAAGACCCTCATTTCGATCTATTGACGATAAATTAATGTTAGCATACTTGTGTTCATATATGCAACCCAATCATGAAAGAAATCAGATTAAGTATCAGAGTCCCATATCATGAAATGATGATTTTAGAAAAGTATGCAGAAAAAACAAAACGAACCAAGACTGACTTAGTTCGTGAATGGATTCGTTCGCTAGAAAAGCTTGACTGCACCTAAAGGTCGCACTCTTTGCATCCCACACCTAAAGGACAGGAATCGTTGCTACGCAACTGTCCTTTGTGGGCTTTCTGCTTTAATCAGTGTAAGGCGGAAGGTAGGTTACAAAATTTCCAATAACTGCGCCTCGCTCAACTGCGTAATTCCCAATGCTTTGGCTTTTGCTAATTTAGAGCCTGCGTCTTCTCCGACAACTAAATAGTCTGTTTTTTTACTAACTGACTCTGTAACTTTCCCACCTGCTTTTTGAATTAAAGCCTTGGCTTCATCGCGTTTCAAACTGGGAAGAGTACCAGTAATCACAAAAGTTTTACCTGCAAGTTTTTGATTGTCACCATCAGATGTAACAACTGTGGTGTCTTCTGTGGTGATAAATTGTAACCCTGCTGCTTGCAAGCGTTGAATTAATGTTTGATTGGCGCTGATACCGAACCATTGGTAGATGCTATCGGCGATTTCTGCACCAATACCGTAAATACCTTCAATGTCAGAAACTCGTGCTGTTTGTATCTGTTCAACACTTTTGAATTTCTCGGTTAATAATTGGGCTGTGACATTACCAACATGACGGATACCTAAACCATACAATACCCTTGACCAAGGTTGGTTTTTTGATTGAGCGATCGCATCTATAATTTTATCTGCCGATTTTTGACCCATTCTTTCTAAATCATATAATTTGTCGCTTGTCAAGTCATATAAATCGGCAACGGAATGTACCAATTCTTTATCAACGAGTTGATGTACCAGTTTTTCTCCGATACCGCGAATATCCAAAGCATCACGGCTTACCCAATGTTCTATTGATCCTTTGAGAATTGCAGCACAGGAAGTGTTGACGCAGCGAGTCACGGCTTCTCCCTTTTCCCGCACCACGGGTTGACCGCATACTGGGCAATGGCTAGGCATCACAAAGGGTTCTGTGTCTGGGGGACGAAGTTCTTTCAGGACACGCACGACTTCGGGAATGATTTCCCCGGCTTTGCGGACAATCACAGTATCACCGATGCGGATATCTAATTGAGCGATGCGATCGGCGTTGTGGAGAGTAGCGCGAGATACGGTTGTTCCTGCTAATTGTACAGGGTGCATTTCTGCTAGGGGAGTTAGTGCGCCTGTGCGTCCGACGTTGACGGCAATATTTTCTACACGGGTAGGTGCTTCTTCGGCTGCATACTTGAGTGCGATCGCCCACCGAGGAAATTTTTGTGTAAACCCTAGCTGTTCTTGCAATTTAAAAGAATTGATCTTTACTACTACCCCATCTGTCATGTAGGGTAAATTCAGTCGTTCTGTATCCCAGTGTTGGTAATATTCTGCTACTTCTGCTAAAGAAGCACATAATTTTTGATTGGGGTTAACGCGAAAACCCATTTTTTGCAATAACGCCAAAGCTTCCCACTGACTACTAGCAATACTCGCATCGTCCATACCAGGAATATGCAGCGTGTAGGCAAAAAAATCTAATCTTCTTTGCGCCACAATGCGAGAGTCTAATTGTCTGAGTGTACCGGCGGCGGCGTTGCGAGGATTAGCAAATGACGATTCGCCTGCTTTTTGCCTTTCTTCGTTGATTTGTTTAAATACATCTAAAGGTAAAAAAGTTTCGCCGCGCACTTCTACTCGTTCTAGTAAAGAAGTTACATGTAACGTCTCTACATTTAAGCGCAAGGGAATTGAACGAATTGTCCGCACATTTTGGGTGATGTCTTCACCCATGACTCCATCGCCTCTAGTTGCGCCTCTGATGAGAACACCATTTTCATAAGTCAAAGCCAAAGCATTACCATCTATCTTTAATTCACAAACATACTCTGCTGCTGTTTGTGAAGGTACTTGTCGCCGCCAGCGCTGATCCCAAGTCTGTAACTCATCGACATTAAACGCATTTTCTAAACTATAGAGTGGGATGTTGTGGCGAACCGAAGTAAACTGTGTAGCAGGTTTTTCACCCACACGTTGAGTCGGACTATCCGGTGTCACCAATTCTGGATACTGGGTTTCCAGGTTTTGCAGTTCTCGATACAACTGGTCATAAACTGCATCCTCCATCATGGGAGAATCAAGGACGTAGTAGGCATAACTAGCCTGTTGTAATAGCTGTCGCAATTCCTGGACTCGTTGTTTTACTTCCGCTTTTATCGGTTCCACCAAACGTATCTCCTTTCTCACCCAAACTATAGACTTCTTGTAGAAGTCGGAAAAAAGTTAAAGGAATTGTTGTTTCTTTTTACCCTTTATCTTTTGTACCCTTTAAATCCAAAATCTAAAATCCAAAATTGCCATCAATTCCTCCATTCGGTTGAATCTATAGAATGATGTGCTTATGTTAACGCCTTTGTAGTATGCTTGTAGTTTATTAATGCTAGGCGGTAGTTCACTATGACATCTGTATATGAATACAGCAAGCTTGCCAACGCAGAAGATGTGAAAAGATTAGGGGAAATCCTTGGTCAGTGTTTTATTGGCGCGCTAGAAGATCAAGAAAGTTACATTAACATTATTGGTGTAGACAATTTCCGTATCCTCCATCAAAAAGGACAAATTGCTGGTGGATTGGCAATTATTCCAATGGGACAATGGTGGGGTAGTCAGCGTATACCGATGGGGGGAATTGCTGCTGTTGGTATTGCTCCAGAATATCGTGGTACGGGAGCAGCTATCACGATGATCCAACACACTCTTAAAGAACTCCATGCTAGGAGTGTACCTATTTCTGTTCTTTATCCTGCCACTCAACGCCTCTATCGCAAAGCAGGATATGAGCAAGCAGGAAGTTTTTGTACTTGGGAAATTCCTTGTGAGACTCTCTCCACCACAAAACAATCACTTCCTGTTGTGCGAGTTGAATTTGATATTAAACTTTTGAATCAACTCTATCAGCAAAAAGCCAGATTGATTAATGGACACCTAGACCGATATCAAGCAATCTGGGAGAGTTTAAGCAAACCAGATGAAAAGGAAACAGTCTACACTTATTTAATTGGTTCGCTTAATCAACCTGAAGGTTACATTATTTTTAGCCAACACGTAACAGAAGATGGCACGATTTTGAGAATTAAAGATTGGGTATTGCTGACAACTGCGGCGTTACAATCTTTTTGGAATTTTATAGCCAGCCATCGATCGCAAATAAAAAAAGTACGATGGCGCAGTTCTGTTGTTGATTATCTAGGATTAGTGCTACCAGAGCAAACAACCAAAATCAAATCAACAATGCGCTGGATGCTGCGGGTGATTGATGTTGTTAAGGCGCTAGAGATGCGGGGTTATTCACCGGGAATAGAAGCTGAACTGCATCTAGAAATTCAAGATGATTTGTTTGCTGAAAATAACGGTAAATTTATTCTTGCTGTCTCTAATGGGCGTGGGGAAGTGACAAGTGGGGGTCAAGGCGAGTTACAGCTAGAGATTAAAGGACTAGCACCCCTCTACACAGGCTTATTTACACCCCAGCAGTTACAACTAGCCGGAAAATTGACTGCAACAGAATCAGCACTTCTTGCAGCTACACAAATATTTACAGGCGCATCTCCTTGGACGCCAGATTTCTTTTGAAAGTTGTCATTTGTCCTTTTGTTAATTCATTGACCAATGGCTAATGACCAATAACCAATAACCAATGACTAATGACTAAAATTCATCAAACATCTGGTCGCTGGCGCTTAGGACTAGCATTGTCGCTAGTGACTGTTTTTTTGTGGGGAATTCTACCAATCGCCTTATCAGTAACATTAGAAAAAATAGATGTATATACTATCACCTGGTTTCGTTTTTTTGTCGCGTTTGTTTTGCTAGCAATTTATTTAGGTGTACAGGGGAATTTACCTACATTCACACGACTACGTTCTACTTCTTGGAAATTGTTAGCGATCGCAACAATTTTCTTAGCTGGAAATTACATTTGTTTCCTGCAAGGCTTGATGTTAACTTCACCTTCCAACGCCCAAGTACTCATCCAATTAGCGCCTTTTTTCATGGGTTTGGGAGGTTTATTGATTTTCCGAGAACAATATACACTGGCTCAGTGGCTTGCTTTAGGAATTCTCAGTTTAGGTTTTATTTTGTTTTTTAACGAACAACTTTTGCAATCATTTCTAGGAATTTCTCAATCCACTAATTCCTCTCAGCTATATCTAAATTTTAACGGTTATAAAATTATTCTTCAGCCTTATCAAAAATATTTAATTGGTAGTAGTTTTATTGTACTAGCAGCAGTTACTTGGGCAGTTTATGCCTTAGCCCAAAAACAGTTATTAAAATCTTTACCTTCTACTAATATTATGTTGATTATTTATGGAGGTTGTACTTTATTTTTCTCTATATTTGCCAACCTCAAAATAATTTTGCTACTTGACTCTTTTCATTTCGGAATATTATTTTTCTGCGCTTTAAACACTCTCATTGCTTATGGTGCTTTTTCCGAAGCTTTGGAACACTGGGAAGCTTCACGAGTCAGTGCAGTATTGGCTTGTACGCCGATTGTCACTTTATTATCAGTAAGATTTGTATCGGTAATTGCACCTGATTTAATTGCTTCTGAACAATTAACTTTGGTAGGCATATTAGGAGCAATTTTAATAGTCACTAGTTCAGTAGCGATCGCCTTGAATAAACGCTAGTTAAATTTTATTTTCTAAGTACTTTTACTGTTGCATTAATCAAGTTAATAACATTCTAATGATGATGATTTGTATCACGTAAGCGAATGTTTTTGTTCTTTGATATGATGACATAGTTATCGTCAGCTAAAGGCTTCGATTGACATCTAGGTAAGTAACTCAACTTATCCAGTAGACTTGACAAAATTTCACGAACTGCGAAAAATCCAATAGATTCAGAGGCGCATCACAAAAACTAAAATCAAGGTGTAAAAATGACTACCACACCACACGCCTCGTCAACAAAATTACTGTGTATCGTCGAACAATGAATAGCTTGTTTGGTAAATGGATCAGCACCCTGAGAAAAAATTGGCTGTTGCTGATTCTCTCGACGGTGCTGCCAACATTTGGGCTGAGTTATTCAGCCTCAAGCGCAGAACGGATTTATGGTTCTTATTCGGCTATAGAACGTTCTGTGTCTGTGACAGCCTTAGAAAACTTCGCCACCAATGGCGTAGCAGATGAAGAATTAGCGGCTTACACCCAATTTCTGAAACCAGAACAGCTTCAGGAGTTGCGCCGAACATTAATTAGTCCGATCAAAGTTCATCCTGTAGCGGTGTCACAGTTTCTTTATACACCGCAGGGAGAATTTTTGCTCAAACGCTTGGGAGAAGTCATTAGAACGGAATCTCGCCAACCAGAACCAGGATTTCATGCTTTGCGTGCGGCGTTGATTTTAGCTGCCAATGAGCCAGGGGGCTTAACGCTATTAAATTTGATACGGAAGTATCCCAACCCCAGCATTCATGTTGACTTAGCGCGTACCCTTGGTATAGCAGCAGAACTGGAAAAAATGGTGAATGACAGCAAGCGCGCTGTAGAAGCAGTTTCTCAAAAATCAGCAACAGAAGCTGCTAGTATTCCGCCATCGTTTAATCTTTCGGAATTACCAGATGTACAGCGTCCGGGAAAATTTGGTGTAATCCAAGCCTCGTTGAAAAATGTAGACGGCGCAAGAGGGCGAGAAAGACTTTTGTTGAGTGATGTTTATCTACCCAAAACTCGCACCAAACTTCCTGTAATCGTCATTTCTCATGGATTAGGCACAGACAGCAGCAACTTTCAATACTTGGCTAAGTATCTAGCTTCCCACGGTTTTGCTGTCATAGTTCCCAATCATCCAGGTAGTGACACTCAACAATTGCGATCGCTACTTAACGGTAGTGCAAAGGAGATAGCACAAGCGGACGAATTTTACAACCGTCCCCTGGATATAAAATATATACTAGACCGCCTAGAGAATGATCCTAAGTTTAAGAATCGACTTAACTTACAACAAGTCGGTGTAATTGGACAATCATTTGGTGGTTATACAGCTTTAGCTTTAGCTGGCGCCAAGATTAACTTTGAACAACTCAACAAAGACTGCAATCCAAAAAGACTCCAGCAAACTTGGAATATGTCTTTGCTATTCCAGTGTCGCGCCTTAGAATTACATGGCAACAAATATGGTATTAACTATAACTTGCGGGATGAGCGAGTCAAAGCTGCGATCGCAATTAATCCAATCACCAGCAGCATATTTGGTGAAGCGGGCTTAAGTCAAATTAAAATTCCGGTCATGATCGTTGCTGGGAGTGATGATACTATTGCACCAGCTTTATATGAACAAATACAACCCTTCTCCTGGATTACCTATTCTCACAAGTATCTGGTTGTGCTTGCTGGTGGGACACATTTTTCTAGTATTGGCGAGAGTGGTAATTCTTCTAAACAAATACCATTACCTTCAAACTTAATTGGAGATGATCCTAGACAAGCACGTCTTTATATCAGCATCTTGAGTGTACCTTTTTTGCAAACTTACGTGAGTGGCATGTCAAAATACTCTCCCTATTTAAATGCTGCCTATGCTAAATCTATTTCTAACCAGAAGATGAGCTTGAGTCTGATTGAGTCTTTGACTCCAAACGAACTAGCAAGAGCTACACAAAAATAATTATTATACCGCTAACGGTTTAAACCGTTAGCTAATAGCACAAGTCGTCTTCAGACGACTTCATAAAATCAAGCCCACAAATTGGCTTGTAGAGACGTAGCATTGCTACGTCTCTACATCTGGTGGAATGACGAAAAATCGTTGATGAGAGATGTCACCCCTGATTCGCCAGCTGCATCCTCAACAGAAGTCGGGGATCTTGAACTTTGTGTTTGTGATTCGCACAAACCTTATGATAAGCATAAATTAATCAAGATGTTTTTACAATTTTAAATAACTAATAACAAACTTTAAAAATTGACATTTTACAAATGTAGTGCATCCAGATAAAGATTAAATAAGTGAGCATAATTACCCCAAAAAATTGTTGGAGGCAAGCAATGGTTGCACTAACTGATCGTGAGAATACAAAATCGCCAGGTCGCTTGACTACACAAACGATTGAGATTGGATCGCAAACGATCGCTATTCGTTCTCTAGATTGGGATCGCGATCGCTTTGACATTGAGTTTGGATTGCAGAATGGCACAACTTATAATTCCTTTGTGATTAGAGGTGAAAAAACTGCACTAGTTGATACTTCTCATCGCAAATTCCAGGAATTATACTTAGATGCTATCAAAGGCTTGATTGACCTCTCAACCCTGGATTACTTAATTATTAGCCATACTGAACCGGATCATAGTGGTTTGGTAAAAGAAGTATTGCAGTTAGCACCTCAAGTCACAGTAGTCGGGGCAAAAGTTGCGATTCAATTTTTGGAAAACATGGTACATCAGCCATTCCAATCTTTAATTGTCAAGAATGGCGATCGCTTGGATTTAGGCAACGGACATCAGTTAGAATTTGTCTCTGCTCCCAATCTTCATTGGCCAGATACCATTTTTACCTACGATAGTAAAACCCGCATCCTTTATACTTGTGATGCTTTTGGGATGCATTACTGTGATGACTATACTTTTGACGAAGATCGAGAATTACTAGAAAAAGACTTTAAATATTACTATGATTGCCTGATGGGGCCAAATGCCCGTTCTGTGCTGTCTGCAATCAAGCGGATGGAAAAACTAGATGTTGGGATGATTGCTACAGGACACGGGCCTTTATTGCAACACTACCTGTCAGACTGGGTAAGTTCCTATCAAAAATGGAGCCAGGAACAAGCAAAAGCAGATACCTTTGTTGCCCTGTTTTACTGTGAAGATTACGGATATAGTGACCAATTAGCAAGAGCGATCACTCATGGAATTACAAGAAATGGTGTCGCAGTTGAACTGGTAGATTTAAGTACTGCTGAACCCCAAGAAGTTCGAGAATTCGTGAGTCAAGCAAGTGGTTTAATTATTGGAATGCCATCTCAATCTGATCAAAATGCCCATGCAGCTTTAAGTACTATTCTCGCAGCTGCTCACAATAAACAAGCAGTAGGGTTGTTTGAAACTGGTGGTGGGGAAGATGAACCAATATATCCTTTGCGGAATAAATTTCAAGAAATCGGACTGACTGAAGCTTTTCCGCCGATTCTGATTAAAGAACCACCGACAAAAGTAATAGAACAAATGTGTGATGAAGCGGGAACTGATATCGGACAATGGTTAATGCGCGATCGCACGATTAAACAAATCAAAACCCTAGATAATGACTTAGAAAGAGCATTAGGAAGACTTAGTAGTGGACTCTATATCATTACTGCCCAAAAAGGCGATGTTAATAGTGCTATGTTAGCTTCTTGGGTGATGCAAGCAAGCATGAATCCTTTAGGAGTCGCCATTGCAGTTGCCAAAGATCGGGCTATTGAATCTTTGTTGCATATAGGCGATCGCTTTATTCTCAACGTCTTAGAGGAAGACAACTATCAAAGCTTAATGAAACACTTCCTCAAGCGTTTCTCTCCTGGTGCAGATCGGTTTGCAGATATCAAAACTTACGCCGCTAGCAATGGCTGTCCCATTTTGGCAGATGCCTTAGCATACATGGAATGTGAAGTCACAACCCGCATGGAGTGCAGCGATCATTGGATTATTTACAGCAGTGTCCACACTGGTAGAGTCGGCAAACTAGACACCCTCACCGCCGTTCACCATCGTAAAGTGGGAAACCATTATTAACACGGGTGTAAGAGTATAAGGGTCTACACCCTAAAACCAGTATTTTTTGAGCAAAGTGTAAAAAACCTACACCTCTGAGCTACACCCATCTCGACAAGTTAGCTTCATCGGAGTCATTATAATGATGCAATTGCTGAAAGATTTGCCAGTCAAACCTGTAAAACGAGAAAGTTGGTTGAATTTGGGACGGATTGTACAAGCACTGGAACTAATTCAGGATTTAATTGTGATTTCTTTATGCATCGGGCTATTTAGCTTTATGGTGCTGCAAATCTGGACTATGTTCCTTTCTTTGATTCCCCCGATTTACTCCCACACTGTGACGGCAGATATTCTGTCATTGCTGATTTTAGTAGAGTTATTTCGTCTGTTGATTATTTATTTGCAAGAGCAACGGGTTTCAATTGGGGTTGCTGTGGAAGTCTCGATTGTTTCTGTACTCCGAGAAATGATTGTCAGAGGTGTACTAGAAACTACGTTTGTGCAAGTTTTGGCTGCTTGTGCTTTTTTGCTGGTGTTGGGTGCATTGATGGTTTTGAGAGTATGGCTTCCTCCAACTTTTGAAGGTATTGATCCTGAACAAGAAGTCTCGAAGCGTTACAAAAAACGTCTCGCCCAAGAGATTAATAGTCATTCTAATTTTTGAATGTTCCCCTTTCCCCATTCCCCATTCCCTCCACTAATAATATGTCTCTCTCAACTGTAACCTCAACAGTCAGTCACCCTCGTGATGTTCAAGTTGCTCTAATTGGTACTCGGACTTTGGTTTTGCGATCGCGTACTTGGGAACGTCTCAAGTTTGAGGTTGAATATGCTCGCCAAAAAGGTACTACTGCTAATTGTTATTTGATTAAAGCTGATCGCACTGCTTTGATTGATCCTCCGGGTGAGTCTTTTACTCAGATTTTTTTGGAAGAATTACACAAACACCAAGATTTAACTCGCTTAGATTACATTATTCTCAATCATGTCAATCCTAATCGGATGGCGACTCTCAAAGTCTTGATAGAACATGCACCCCAAGCCAAGATTATTTGTTCTAAACCTGGTGCTAATGTTCTGAAAAATACTTTTGCTGATTGGGAATCAAAAATCCAACTTGTTCGTTCTGAAGATACTCTGGATTTAGGTGAGGGACATCAACTGCAATTTGTGACTGTACCAACTCCCCGATGGGCAGATGGAATGTGTACTTATGATGTTGCTAGCCGTATTCTTTATAGTGATAAGTTATTTGGGGTACATGTCTGTAACGATGTCTTATTTGATGAAGATTGGAAGCAACTCGATGGCGATCGCCGTTACTATTTTGAATGTCTCCACGCTACCCAAGCCAAACAAGTAGAAATAGCTTTAGACAAATTAGCACATCTCAAAGCAAAATATTACGCCCCTGGCCATGGCCCTGTTGTTCGTTACAGTGTTAGTCGTTTTACTTACGATTATCGCCAATGGTGTCAGGAACAAAAAACCCAGGAATTGCGAGTGGCGTTGCTTTATGCTTCTGCTTATGGTAGTACGGCAAGTTTAGCCCAGGCGATCGCTCAAGGGTTGATTCAAACTGGAGTTGCAGTGGAATCGATTAACTGCGAATTTACAGAACCCAGTGAAATTACTCGTGCAATTGAAGCTTGTGATGGCTTTATTATCGGTTCTCCCACTTTAGGCGGCCATGCACCTACCCAAATTCAAACGGCTTTAGGAATTATCCTCTCGGCGGCGGCGAAAACCAAATTAGCGGGTGTGTTTGGTTCTTATGGTTGGAGTGGAGAAGCAATTGATCTGATTGAAAGTAAACTTTTAGATGCCAATTATCGCTTCGGGTTTGAAACTATCCGCGTTCGCTTCAGCCCTACTGAGTTTATTATGCAACAATGCCAGGATGCAGGAGCGGAATTTGCCCAAGTCTTGAAAAAGAAAAAGAAACTCCGCACTTCTCGCCAAGCATTAACGGAAGCACAAGTAGATCGGACAGAGCAAGCTGTTGGACGGATTATTGGTTCGCTGTGTGTTTTCAGTACCCGACGTGGTGATAGCCACAGTGGAATCCTCACCTCTTGGGTATCTCAAGCTACCTTTAATCCTCCTGGTTTGATGATTGCGATCGCTCAAGATCAAAATGCAGATGCGATGATTCATCCTGGCGATCAATTTGTTTTGAATATTCTCAAAGAAGGACGTGACCTCAGACGCTACTTTTCCTACTACAATACTCCAGGTGACGATCCTTTTGCTCAGTTAACAACCACAACAGCTAACAACGGTTGTTTAATTCTTAGCGATGCCCTAGCCTATTTAGAATGTACCGTGCAACAACGAACTGAATGTGGCGATCGCTGGTTAATTTATGCCACCGTAGACAAAGGCGAAGTGTTGGAACCAACAGGTGTCACCGCTATTCAGCATCGCAAATCCGGTAGTCATTATTAATACAGGACGGACGATAGAAAGGCCCCTGACGGTTCGTTATACAGTCCGAGACTCATCAACGTTGCGGTCTGGGTGACACGCAGCCCATGGTTCAAACACCAACGGAACAGATCGCCGTTACGCGTCGGAAGATAAAAGCCCGACCCCGTGAACTCTGGAGCTGCTCCGATCAACGCCTTTAAGTCTTCATTGTTTTCGCCAACAGCGTGACCCAGGAAGCCAATTTCGGTGGCGTAGCCCGATACGCGCCCATCATACTCGACAAGTGTTGCTGTACCCCGCTCAACAGCTCCCTTTAGTTCGCCCGCCCGATCATGACCGTGAATGCGATCGCAGAGTTGATTACACGCTGTCAGGTCGGTTTCAGTCACCGGACGAACGGTGCGACTAGGTATCTTCAAGCCAAGCGCCTGTCCTTGAAGGTTCGCTAGTGGCTCGCGCACATCGAAGCCCAGTTTTGCATACAAGCAAAGCGAGCGGTTGTGATATGCAGCTTGAAGGAGCCGCACCCCAGCGAACCGTTTTTCGCGTGTCCTTTGTAAAACATGTTCCATCAAGCGGCGACCAACCGACTTGTTTTGCGCGGCGGGGTCTACCGTAATGGGGCCAATCCCGGCGATAGTGTCACCTTCCCATAAAAAGTTGCTACCGATAACGCGTCCGTCCTCAGTCTCAGCCACGACTGAATAAACCGCCGGGTTCGCTAAAATTTCGGTCAGCATTTGTACCCCATACTCCGCAGAAGGAAGGTCAGGTACGAAGCCGTGCTGTTCCGCAATGTCACGGAACCCTTGATACAGAATTGTGCCACACTTGAGTGCGTCGTCGGGTCGTCCCCCACGCAGTATCACCGAAGATGTTTGTTCTAATACTTTGTCCATGATGAAAAACCTTTCCAATGTTCCGTTCGCAATTTTACGCGAATTGGGAGGTAGAGACGTAGCATTACTCTGTCAAGTTTGAATTAAGGGTTTGTAGTAAGCAATGCGCGTGCTTAAAAAATAAGGACTTAAGTCCTTACTACGAACTTTCTTATCCATAAATTTAAACTTGACTTGACAAGACCTCTTGCAAAAATATTTTTACCCCACCCTAACCCTAAGCGTAAACGGGGAGGGAACTAAATCTTCCCCCCGTTCACGGGGGGATTGAGCAGGGTGGTTTCATACAAGCAGAGAAAAATTAAAATCTTCTTTTAAAGCCTCTCCCCTTAATAAGGGGAGAGGTTTGGAGAGGGGTAAAAATCTATGCTTCAAAACGAGAAATACAGACTTCCATATTTTTCTTTTTTCGTATGAAACCACCCTGCCGTTCACGGGGGGATTGAGGGGGGTTCATTCGACTTTTGCAAGAGGTCTACAGAGTAATGCTACGTCTCTACATTGTTTCGGAGATGTCTATTGTGAATGCATTAGCTTACATTGTGAATGCATCGGCTTACCAGCTGTATGATACTATAAGAACTCTGAGTGTACTCAATTACAATGCCTAATCTCCGTCGTTACACGCAGGTTTCAGTATTTATTTTTCATCTGTGTTTTTCTGCATTACTGTTTTACAACCACAAACAGGTAGCAGCTACCGTTAGCTTACCTTTACGCACCAAAAAAGCTATGGTGGTGTCTGCAAATCCTTTAGCGAGTGACGCAGGTTTGCAAATGTTACGTAAAGGTGGTAATGCAGTTGATGCAGCTGTAGCGACGACTTTTGCGATTTCTGTGGTGGAACCGTTTTCGGCAGGAATTGGCGGCGGTGGCTTTTTGCTGTTTCGCGATGCTAAAACTGGAGAAATTAAAGCTTTAGATTTTCGTGAACGCGCACCCTTGAAAGCAACAAGAAATATGTATTTGGATGCTCAGGGTAAGGTGCGTCCAAATTTGAGTATCAATGGTCACTTGGCAGTAGGAACACCAGGAACGGTGGCAGGACTGTACGAAGTGCATCAACGTTATGGTAAGTTACCTTGGGCAGAAGTTGTCAAACCTGCGATCGCTCTTGCTAAAGATGGATTTATTCTGAGTCCTCAAGTAAGGTTGCGTTCTATACCAGAGTATGAAAACCGTAAGCAAGTAATTCTTAGTAACCCAGCCGCACGAGCAATTTTTACTCGCAATGGGGAATTTTATCAACCTGGAGAAAAACTGGTACAGCGTGACTTAGCAAAAACATTAACAGCAATATCTCAGAATCCACGTAGTTTTTACACTGGAAATATTGCTCGTGCTATTGCTGCTGACATGGCAAAAAATGGTGGTTTGGTAACTCTGGAAGATTTGAAATCTTACAAACCAATCTGGCGCACTCCTGTTTGTGGTAATTTTCGTCAAGCACGAGTTTGTTCAATGCCACCTCCTTCTTCTGGAGGTGTACATTTATTAGAAATATTAAATATTATCGGTTCTACCAATTTAAAATCTTTAGGTTGGCATCATCCTGATGCAATCCATCTGATGGTGGAAGCAATGAAAATTGCTTATGCTGATCGCTCGAAACTTTTAGGCGATCCCGATTTTGTCAAAGTACCTGTACAACAATTGATTAGCCCTGGCTATGCCCAACTGCGGCGATCTGAAATTATGATGAATAGGGCTAGGGCTGCAAAGGAAATTGAGCCTGCTACTATGAAAATGTTAGAACAGAATCTTACTCCTCAACCTGTTCTTCGCAAGCAAAAGCAAGGACTCATCCCCTCTACTAACAATTTTCTTACTACTGGCAACACACAGGAAACATTCTATCAACCTCGTTACGAGTCTTCAGAAACAAGCCATCTTAACGTTGTCGATGCACAACGCAACGCCGTCAGTCTGACTTTTACTGTTAACTTGGGGTTTGGTGCTGGTGTGGTTGCAGAGGGGACGGGAATTGTCCTCAATAACGAAATGGATGATTTTGCTGCTGCGCCAGGAGTACCGAATGCTTTTGGTTTACCGGGTAACGAAGCTAATGCGATCGCAGCACGCAAAACACCTCTATCCAGTATGACTCCCACCATTGTCACAGAAAATAATCGCCTGCGCCTAGCAGTGGGTGCGCCTGGTGGGGGGACAATTATCACCCAAGTGTTGCAAGTCATCCTGAATGTATTAGAGTACAACATGAATGTCGGTGAAGCTGTTTCTGTCCCCCGCATTCATCATCAATGGCTTCCTGATGAATTACGAGTCGAACCTTTTGGTTTAGATACCCTCACTTTGGCAGAATTACAGCGTCGGGGACACAAAATTAAACAAATTCAACCTTGGGGAAATATTAACGCGATCGCAGTTACGTCTGACGGAAGTTTAGAAGCAGCAGCCGATCCGCGTGGTGAAGGAGCGCCGAGAGGATATTAAAATCAGGGGATCGGGGATTCTCCAATGACAAATATAGCACTTCTCACTCGATTGCAATACAGTCGGAACCCCACCCCTTAATCCCCTCCCCGCTTGCGCTTAGGAGATTAAGGGGTGGGGTACGTATTGGACACAACCGAGAACTGCTAGATTAAACTTGTCTTCTAAAAATTACCATCTCAGTACCGACAACTGGGTTACGCGCTACTAACCGATTTTGTGAGTCGGTAATTTCGAGATGGGTAAAGTCCAGTTCTTGAGAACGTTGGAGAATTTCGGTTGCGAGTTTATTCTGTTCGGATTCGGTGAGGGTGTACCAATCGTCGCTAATTTTGATATCCAAACTGCTAGTAAGAAAATTAGCTTGGATCGATTTTACAAGTCCAGAGGCAAAGCGATCGCTAACTTCTGCTACTTGATTTTCAATCGTTGCAATTAGAATCTGTTCTGGTGTTAATACTATCGTTGGTGCTGGTGCTGGTGCTGGTGTTGGAATTGGAGTTGGAGTTATTTCTGGTTCCGGTTCTGGTTCTTTTGTGACTTCCTCTGGTATTGGTGTGGGTTCCTCTTCTACAGATGGTGGTGTTTCTGTTATAGTTGGTTCTTCCAACGGTGATGGTTGTGGAGATGGGGAGGTCACAGGAGTGGGGGAAGTAGGGGGAGTAGTTGCAATTTCGGTGGGTTTACCTTTGAAAACGCTGGAAGTAGTCCAAACTAAGATGACAGCAAAAACTGCGATCGCTCCTGTCAAAGCTGTATCTGATAACTTTGCTGAGATATTTGCTGGTAAAAAAGAGCGGATTTTAGCTAACAGTCTATTCCACCAGTTGGGAGATACATCACCAGGAGGGGACTGTGTTTCTAGTTTGTCTACTGTCGTTTCTAACAGTGCGATCGCGCCTTTGAGAATTTGGATAGTTTTAGTCTTCCAAAAAGACTGTCCTCTTTGGTTGTTTCTTTGGCGAGGTGTATTTTCCTGCGGTTGCGGTGAAGAAGATGGTTGTGAATTCTGATTGTCCTGTGACATGGAACTTTCACTCAGAGCAGCGAATCAAAGACTGAATGTTGTAGCTGCAACCTCCCCAGCCTTAATGTATCATTTCAATGCTTGCGCTAAACTGACCTAATTAATGATTTTTGTCAAAGATGAAACTCAAACGTCGTAAATTTTTATTTTTAGGTGGACTCAGTGCGATTGGCACAGTATATTTAGCTAGTCTGAAGCATCAAATTTTTAGTCAAAACAGTGATCAAATCTCACAGGCTACAGCTGCTATTCCATCTACCAAAAAAGATTTATTATTGCGCTTTGTTTCTGTAGCAGATACGGGTACAGGTGCAAAAGGGCAGTATGCTGTAGCTAAAGCGATGGCTAATTATCACAGTAAAAATTATTATAATTTGGTTGTCTTGGCAGGAGACAACATCTATACCAACGGTGAAATTGAGAAAATTAATGCAGTCTTTGAACGTCCCTATGCTCCATTACTAAAAAAAGGTGTAAAATTCCAAGCTGCTTTAGGAAACCATGATATTCGCACTGTGAATGGAGACTTGCAAGTTAAATATGCAAGCTTTAATATGCGAGGGCGCTACTATACATTTCGCCGGGATAAAGTACAATTTTTTGCTCTAGATACTAATAGTAATGCTGACTGGATTAACCAGCTAAATTGGTTGGAAAAAGAGTTAAGCCAAAGTAATGCTACCTGGAAAATAGTTTTTGGTCATCATCCCATTTATGCATCAGGTGTTTATGGCAGTAATCCTGATTTTATTCAAACTTTTACTCCCTTATTTCAAAAATATGGTGTGCAACTTTATATCAATGGACATGAACATCATTATGAACGTACCCGCGCCATCAATGGCACAACTTATTTAATTTGTGGGGGTGGTGCAGGTACTCGTCCTGTTGGTAAAAATGAATGGACTGAATATTCTGCGGAAAAGTTGAGTTTTGCAGCTTATGAAGTGTTTTCAGATCGAATAGAAGTGAGTGGTATAGATACAGCAAACCGTGTTTTTGATCAAGGTATTATTCCATTGAAATCGGCTTGATTAAATAAGTTGGTGAGGATAAACAGAACACGAGTTATGAAACGTGAATAATATTGAAACTCTCCCAACAATAGTATTCTTAAATCATTCGTGAACAACAAGAACCCCGACTTCGCAAGAATTGTCGGGGTTCTGAGCTTTGCGATTCGCTATAGTTAAATATATTGAGGCGTTAATGCTTAATATTATCCCAGAAAGTCACAAAGAAATTTTGGCAATTCACCAATTAATTACAGAAGCTTTTGGTCAAGTCAAGGTAGCTGAACTTGTAGATATTATTCGTAAATCCAAAAATTTTATCCCTGAACTGTCATTAGTAGCAGTAGAAAATGAAGAAGTCTTAGGACACATTCTTTTTAGTCAGATTATCATCGAAACACCTAACCAAACTATTCCATCACTGGCGCTAGCACCACTAGCAGTAAAATCATCACATCAGCGCCAAGGTATTGGTAGCAGACTGGTGGAAGTGGGTTTGTCAAAATGTCGTGAATTTGATTATCCTATGGTTATAGTTGTTGGGGAACCAGCCTATTATCAACGCTTTGGCTTCCAAACAGCAGGTAAATTTGGTTTGCGATCGTCCTTATCTTTTCCTGATGAAGTGTTTATGGTGCTGGAGTTACAACCTGCTGCTTTGAGGAATATTACTGGAATTGTGCGTTATCCTGCATATTTTCAAGATGTTTAATTAGAAAGAGAAGTAAAAATTCAAAACTCAAAAAAGAATTTATATACTTTTACCTTTCTAATTTACTAGCCACAATTATCTCAACTCTATTGTTACGTGGCGGAGCGTATGCAGATCAAACTGCCTAAGAATTTATTTTTATACACTTGGACGCCAAAAAACGCACTGTCTCTGCTGTTCTGAAAAATTGGCTGCTAGTGATAGCAAGTCTTCGCCAGGAAGAGATGATTTACAATAAAAAGGATATTGAGGTTGTCTACTTGTGTAGTCAAAGAAAATTGTAAATCTATCTTGATCTACAGGAAGTTTACCTCTATGAAAAACTTGCGAAGTCGTAGCAAAAACTACTGTTCCAGCTTTCCCTGTACATGATTTCCATGAGGATTGTGATAAAGCTTTCTGCAAATTTTTTTCTTGAATATAACCATGTTTATATCCTAATGAATGAGCTACATTCGAGGTCAAAGATAGTGGGATATATTGAAAAGGACCACAATTCTCATCTATATCATTCAAGTACACAATGACTTTGAGAATTTTTCTGTCTTCTACATCTATATGCCATAGTCGAGATTTTCGCTCAACCGAATTGGCAAGATCTCTGCGAAAATATGCTCCATGATAGGCTACAGGTAAACCAATATAATTCTCAACTATATTGAGTAAACGTTTTTCCAGCCCCCACATAAATATTTCTGGATACTGCATCATTTGTTCAGGACTAGCATGAACAACATATTCATTTTCTTCTTCAGAAATATTGGGTATTTCTGGCATCAATTTTTGTGCTGCCAAAAACATTTTATCTGTATGCGGAATAGATAGGGCTTCTAGTGAAGTTACCACTACTCCTTCACGCTTGATAGATTCCACTAAATTTAAATCAGCTTTTGAAAGCACAGGTAAATTTGGCAAGTGCTGTTCAAGTGCTGCTTGATAATGCCGATCAGCTTGATTTTGTAAGAACGAAATTTGATACACATTCTTTAAAATGTGATTTCTTATCTGTTTAACAATTGTGCTCATAATTTCAATTATTTACTTTTCCAAAAAAGCGAGTATACATAATTATTTTTCGTCAAAGTTGCCAGATGGTAAAACAGAAGGGGTTTTTGGAGTTAATACTTATTTTGACATCGGTATTTATTTTTTCATTATACTTAGTTCTGCTGTATTGTAAGTATTATTCAGTGTATTTGTCTAATAAATTATCATAGGTTTTATCAAAAATTTATCATCGCTTTACAGAGAAAAAGTAAGTAATTACCGTATCATAGTAAAATTAACCATAGTGATTTTAAAACAAGCAATTAGTACATGAAATTTTAGGAAAAGTTTATATTTTTTCTGTATAACCTAATTTAGGTGGCTAAAATAAAGCTACTTGCTGGATATATTGTTATCTTATTTGCAGAGATAAAAAATCTGAGAAATTAAAGGAGCTTTGAAAATATCTTGAAAAGTCAAAAATAAAACTATACAAACTCATCATAGAAAAAGAAACTTGTCAAATATAGGCTGTTTGACTTCAGACTAGTCTCAAGTCTGGTATATGCTACAGGCAGAGTGGTATAAATTCCTGATTTTGCCCTAAAAAATTGCTTTTAGGACTTACACGGCGAAAAATGCGGCTAACAATCATTCTCATTATACTATTAGTACTGACTGCATGTACTACCAGTGTACTTGCACCACCTAGTCAGTTAGTGGAAAAAGCGATCGCACTTCAGTTACAGAAAACCCAACAGCAACTCAACCAACAGCTGGATCTCGATTTCCAGGGGTTTCAAATTAACCACCTGTCAATTACCCAAGAAAAACCTTTAACGATCCAAAATCTCATCACCTACCAAGTCCGTGGTACTTACAATCTAATCTTCAAGCTACCAAAACGAAAATTAACACAATCAGACAAACCGTTTGAAGTGTATCTACAACTGCAAAAAGAGGGTAAGACATGGCGCTTACTGCTTCGAGAACAGAGTCGAAAAGACGCTGAAACTGTTTGGCACAGTTATTTAATACAGTAGTGTTTTGTGTCAAACATACATAATATGATTTACAAGGAGTATGTAGACATAAAACCTCTTGACAATTGAGCCTTGACCCTTGACCAATGACTAAATCAATTCGTGTAGTTGCCCGTATAATTGCTTATCCAGAAAAAGTTGAAGAACTCAAAGCTGTTTTTTTAGAATTAATTGAGCCTACCCGACAGGAGAATGGTTGTATCAAGTATGAGTTGCTGCAAAACCAGTCTGATCCTACAGAATTTACCTTTGTGGAAGAATGGGCTTCTCATGAAGCGTTAGATGCTCATCTTGCTTCAGCACATATTCAGACAGCAGTAGCTAAACTCAAAGATTTGGTTGCTAGTGACGTAGATATCCGTCGCTACAGTCTGCTAGCTTGAGTGAAGTTAACATCATGCAAGCTTTGATTTGGGGTATTATTCAACGTGCGATCGCCAGCTGAAAGCATGTTTAAAAAATAAATTTCTAAGATACAAGCACCTGTGTCTTCATAACCGGGATTATCTTTTTTATACCTTGACTTGATATTAAGGCTTAAAGTTAGAACATTAAGGCTTAAAGTTACAGCATTAAGGCTTAAAGTTACAGCATTAAGGCTTAA
>NZ_JCACKS010000205.1:42542-53920 GCF_059505505.1 Pelatocladus sp.
CATTAAGGCTTAAAGTTACAGCATTAAGGCTTAAAGTTACAGCATTAAGGCTTAAGATTAAAGCGATCGCTGTTGACTACTCAATGCAAAACAAATCTCACAAGAGCGATTGCGATCGCTAACTCACTTTTGGGTGCTGTTTTTTTCCTTATTGATTTTTTTGGCTAACGATCACTTGACTTTTAAGACAGTCGCTACATCTTGATTTTAGCCATGTTCCTTAATTAAACGTCACCACAGAACGAATCGATTCACCCTTGTGCATTAAATCAAAAGCATTGTTAATCTCTTCAACTGGCATGACATGGGTAATCAAATCGTCAATATTAATTTTACTCTCCATGTACCAATCGACTATTTTCGGTACATCTGTACGTCCCCTAGCGCCACCGAAAGCTGTCCCTTTCCAAACACGTCCAGTTACAAGTTGAAACGGACGGGTGCTAATTTCTTCACCTGCACCAGCCACACCAATAATTACACTTACACCCCAACCTTTGTGGCAACATTCTAAAGCTTGGCGCATGACTTTGACATTACCAATACATTCAAAACTGTAGTCAGCACCACCTTTAGTTAGATCAACTAAATAAGCGACTAAATCACCTTCAACTTCTTTGGGGTTCACAAAATGCGTCATCCCAAATTTTTCTGCTAAAGCGCGTCTATTGGGGTTGATATCTACCCCGACAATCATATTTGCTCCCACCATCCGCGCTGCTTGGACGACATTTAAACCAATACCACCCAAGCCAAAAACTACTACATTCGCTCCTGGTTCTACTTTTGCTGTATTGATGACTGCACCAATACCTGTTGTGACGCCGCAGCCAATGTAACAAACTTTATCGAAAGGTGCATCTTGGCGAATTTTAGCAACAGCAATTTCTGGTAGTACTGTATAATTAGCAAAGGTAGATGTACCCATGTAGTGTAGAATTTTCTTACCACCAATAGAGAAGCGACTTGTACCATCAGGCATGACACCCTTTCCTTGGGTGGCGCGGATGGCTTGGCAAAGATTGGTTTTGAAACTGAGACAATATTCACACTGACGGCATTCGGGGGTATAAAGGGGTATAACATGATCCCCTGGTTTGACACTGGTGACACCTTCTCCCACTTCGACAACAACACCAGCGCCTTCGTGTCCTAAAATTGCAGGGAATAATCCTTCTGGATCTTTGCCAGAAAGAGTGTAAGCATCTGTATGACAAACTCCACTGGCTTTGATTTCTACCATGACTTCCCCAGCTTTGGGGCCTTCTAGTTGTACACTTTCAATAGTCAAAGGTTTGCCTGGTTCGTAAGCCACTGCTGCTTTTACTTCCACGATCGCTCTCCTGTTTTGTTCACTCAATCAGCATGATCTGAGTTTATTGCAAACAAATCTAAGGTTAAAGGGTAAAAAGAATTGAAATCTCGGCATTGCTGATTTAATGTATGAAAATGATTTTGCGTAATGCCAAAATCTTTGTAGAGACACGATATATCGTGTCTCTACATTCGGATTCATACCGCATTCAGCAACGCCGAAATCTCTTTTCCCTTTACCCGTCAATCATGAGAAAATCTCTCTAGTAACACGAAAATATAACTCTTCCTACACCCCTACACCCTTTTTCAAGTTAGTTAAAAGCATCTTTGATATTATCAACAGTGCGTTCAACAGCATTCTTTGTTTTGTCTACTGCTTTTTGAGTCCGATATGCATCTTTTTCTGCTCTTTTCTGAATTGTAGCTGCATCTGTTTTTGCTTTGCGCTCAATAAAACTATCATTATCATCTGTTGCTTGCTCAACACGTTTAGCATTATTCTTTGCTGTTTGTTCAACTTGATTTGCTGTATCTCGGATGAAACCCTTGGCTCGTCGAGCATCTTGATTGGCTTTCCCTTGCACTTGATCGCCCATGTCTGCTGCTGCGATCAAGTTTACAGCAGGAGCAGCCATTGCTGAAGTGTTCGAGAAAAATGCACTTTGCCAAGTAAAAGCGATCGCTGATACACAAAATAGAGTTGTTGCGAGCAAGCGTCCTACAGTTGAAATAACTTTCATAAAATACTAATGTCCATGAGATTTAGTATTCTCATATTTACTTCATCTAGCTCATCAGCTAAAACATTCTCTAGACAGAGCTTTTCTTGTCTATTTTTATAAAAAAACTCGCTCTTTTAATAGATTCTAAAATTTTTGAGCAATCTGAAAAGCAGAAATATAGGACAACTGAAGACTTCCACCAAATTCATGGTCTATTCTATTCCGCAATTGTGCAAATAAAGCCTCTTTGCTTTGCGGCTCTAATTTGAGATATGGTGAATAAGTATTCAAAAGCGTCAAATACTCATCAACTGTATAGGTGACTTCAGACTCAACATTTGCGGCTATCAAGTTTTGAAATTTACCAGAATCTGTGATCATTTCCCCTAATTCTCCCAAAATATTTTCTTGAGTTTCTCTATCTTCATATCGGTCTAGGGATGGAGCGTGGATTTGATAGACTTCGGATAAACGTTGGAAAACTTGATAGCTTGGCTGAAGTTCTTTGTTCCACAATAAAATTAAGTAGCCATTTTCTTTGAGAGCATTTGCTGCTTTTGGATATCCAACTTCTGACGGTATCCAATGAAAAGAACTCGCTGCTAAGACAGCATCAAATTTTTCTGGTTCTAAGTTCCATTCCTCAAACGAGATGTTTTGAATCTCTACATTTGCATACTGTTGACAATTTTGTTGAGCTAACTGACAAAAATCTGAGTTGGGTTCTAAACATAACATGGAGCAACCTAATGGAGCAAATGCAACCGTTGCAGTTGCTGGGCCACATCCCACCTCTAGAATTTTTGAAGTTGAGGATAGTTGAACAATATCTACAACTTGACGAATCAAATCTTGAGGATAACGTGGTCTTGCTTTGTTGTAAGCTTCTGCTGCTGGAGAATACCATTTTTTGCGCTGTTCTAAGTCTTTATTGGAGTAACTAGCGATAATTTCTTTAATGTTTTTCATAATTTATTTGTGTGAGCTTTGGCAAATAAATCGGTAAGTCTTAATATATTTACAGACTCTTCGATACTGGGGTTTTAGTGGAAGAATCAGAAAATTACTTTACCAAACCATTAAATTTATTTGAGTACGAACAGCAGGCGCAAAAGTGCTTGTCTCCTATGGTTTGGGATTACTACGCTAGTGGTGCTTGGGATGAAATCACTTTGCGGGACAATCACGCGGCTTTCGATAGAATTAAACTTCGTCCGCGCGTGCTAGTCGATGTGAGCGATCGCCATCTTACAACTACGATTTTAGATCAACCTCTGCAAATGCCTCTGTTGATTGCACCGATGGCTTTTCAATGTCTTGCTCATCCAGAAGGAGAATTAGCGACAGCAAAAGCTGCATCGAGTGCGGGTGTGGGTATGGTGTTGAGTACGCTGTCTACCAAAAGTCTCGAAGAAGTCGCTCAGATTTATTATTCAAATTATTCGCAAACTCCCAATCCACCTTTGTGGTTTCAGTTATATATCCATCGCGATCGCAATCTCACTCGTGCTTTAATTGAACGTGCTTACACAGCAGGTTATCAAGCGCTGTGTGTCACTGTCGATGCACCTGTTCTTGGGAAGCGGGAACGAGATACACGCAACCAATTCACCCTACCACCAGGTTTGCAACTAGCAAATCTTGTTACTATTTCGGGACTCAACATTCCTGATCAAGAGGGAGAATCTGGGTTATTTACTTATTTTGCCCAACAACTCGACCCGTCGGTCACTTGGCGCGATTTAGAATGGTTACAGTCTATATCTCCCTTACCATTGGCAATCAAAGGAATTTTACGCGGTGATGATGCTGTCCGTGCTGTTGAATGTGGCGCTAAAGTCATTATTGTTTCTAATCATGGTGGACGTCAACTAGATGGTGCGATCGCTTCCTTCGATGCTTTAGCTGAAATCGTAAAAGCTGTAGATGGACGTGCTGAAGTAATTGTAGACGGTGGTATCCGTAGAGGTACTGATATTATCAAAGCCTTAGCATTGGGCGCAAAAGCTATTATGGTGGGGCGTCCTGTATTGTGGGGATTAGCTGTAGATAGACAAGCTGGTGTAAATCACGTCATTGAAATTTTACACAATGAACTTGATTTGGCAATGGCGTTAAGCGGTTGTGCCAAATTAGAAGATATAGATTCTAGTCTGTTGGTACTTGGTAATTAGTAGTTTAGTGGTTAGTAGCCTTCGTGACGTACTCCCACACTGACTGCAAGCACTTTTGGATTGAGCTAAAAAATTTGACTCTTCTTACACCCTTATACCCCTACACCCCTTTTTTTAATTTTTACGCTACATGTGGCAAGAACCGTGTTTTTACTCATACAATCGAAAACAGGCTTTGTTGTATCCAACACAAGCTCAAATATATTTTCACTGATTTCTCCGTTAATAACTTAGGCTGAAAAGCGATCGCACTTTCTACACATGATGGTAAACAGAACCAATGATATCGGTTGGCAAGCACGTCAGGGTAGCGTTGCTGCGATTATTCAAGTGTTAAATGAAAAATTAGCAAATTCTGGCGTGAGAACCAGAGCAATTTATCATGATGGTGTATTACAAATTCTGTGTGAGGCTTCCACACTAGATAAACTAGAGCAATCTAATTTAGTGAAGCAAATTCAGCAAATTCTGGAGTCAATCAAACCGCGTAATATTCGTAGAGTCAATGTCAACAGTCGCATAGTTCGGGAAGAACAATTGTTATGGTTAGAAGAAATTATTCGTGATCCAGAAACACAATTACTCTGGTCAGAAGAAATTATTTTAGAACAGCCTAATGTTTTCCAGCAATTAATTAAGAATTACCAACATCAAAAATCTGAATCAAGAAAAATAAATTTAACTAAAAATCAATTCTCTCAGCCAATACCAATTAATAAGAAAATCAATAATTCTGCTTTGAGTAGAATATTATTTTCTTTAAGTTTAAGCTTATTTTTACTCTTATTAAGCTCAGTAATTTATGCATTATTAAATGGTAAACTGCATAATCCCTTAATACCAGAAACAGCCATATCTCTAATCCCAATACAAAAATCTCCAAACTTAGAAGACTCATTTGTAATAGCAGTACGCATTGCTAACCAAGCTTCTGATGCAGCTAAAACGGCAAAAACCTCAACTCAATGGTTAGAAATAGCAGCCGACTGGCAAAGGGCTTCTGAGTTAATGCGTAATGTCCCACCTAGCCATAGTCGTTATCAAGAAGCACAAATTCGGACTAAGTTGTATCAGGAATATAGTGAAGCGGCACAGAAAGAAGCTGAGAAGAATTGACAAAATACAGGCGTAGAAACGCGCTTAATTTCGTCTCTACGAATTACCAGCACAAATATTTCTCGTTCGGCTCTTCCAAATCCAACCAGAGTCTGGCGCACTAATCTCTATCCAACCATTTTCTTCTTTACCAGTAACTGTCACCTTAGTTCCGGCTTTGATAACTTTTCCTGTTCTCCTCTGTCCAGATATAGAGCGTAAATTAGATGAGTTAACAACGACTACACAACTATTATTTTCTTTACTTTTATTTTTATTGGTTGTTTCTTTAACTTGATTTTTTGCAGTTACAGACGAGGGTTGGGGTGGACGACTTGTGGTAATCACACCGTTAACAAGTATAATGCCAGCAACACTACCAACAAGTAATAATGGTAAGTGGCGACGTTGAATCTGGAAATTAATCTTTAGTGGAAATGGATTTAAACTAGGAGTTTTTGTTAACTTTTGTACATGGGGTATTGTGGGTGGAATTGTGGCTGTCGAACCAGATGTAGAGACTATTGTCGGATCTGGGGGGACGTAGCAAGGTTTTGCTAGTTCCTGGAGCGATCGCATCACCTTAGTTGCAGACACATAGCCTTGTTGCCAATAATCTCGGAATACCTGGTTGACAAAAGTTGCGACAGCCGTTGGTGTATTGGGATTAGTAATGGCGGCGAGTGCTTGCTGTACATCGGTTGCTGACTGATAGCGCTCTTTGTTGTGTTGGCGCACCATCTTCGCTAAGATCGCTGCTAAGGGTTCACTCACTTGACCATGATGCTGCCAAATTATCTCCCTGCTCCCAAGTTCTTCTCCTAGTTGTTTGGGATGTAAACCTGTCAAAGCTTGAATGGCAATCATACCCAAAGCATAAATATCACTATTGGGATATGGTCTACCTAGTGCTTGTTCGGTTGGCATGTAACCAGGTGTGCCAATCGGCATTGTCTCATTTTTGAGTTGATCTGGAGTCATGCACGAATACATCTTCACTTGCTTGACAGCGCCAAAGTCAACCAAAACCAGCTTGTGATCGGAACTACGACGAATGAGATTATGAGGTTTGAGATCCTGATGAATTACTTCATTAGCATGGACAAATTCGAGGATGGGTAAAACTTCTTGCAGCAGATGAATTACTTGATTTTCGTTCCACTGCGATCCCATCTCCAAAGATAGCAGATTGCCAGGAACAAACTCTTGCACCAAGTAAAATTCTTCGTCTTCTTCAAAATATGCCAGTAGCCTGGGAATTTGGTCATGGTTGCCCAAAATTTCCAGGGTTTCGGCTTCTCTTTTAAATAAGCGTCTGGCTGTTTCCAAAAAATCGGGATCGCTATTAGCTGGTTTAAGATGTTTAACTACACAGGAAGGATTACCAGGACGGCGAGTATCTTCGGCGATATAAGTATGACCAAATCCGCCTTGAGCTAGTACTTGAACGACCTGGTAGCGTCGGTCTAGCAATTTGCCAATCATGCTATGGCTGATGTGATGTAAAAAGTTAACAACTATAAACTTTTACCATCATAAGTATTTTCTTCAGGATAAATCGCAAAATTCACTGGCATTTGAGGGACGAAATTAAACAAAATCAAGACTTTTTTGGGGTTTTCTGTCGCTCAACTCAACCTACTTTTCAGTTTCACACCAAGAGTATTGAAAATTACGCTGTATGTGAAACAGCACCTAAAACCCAATACGCTTGGTGTTAAGGATTTTTGGTATAAAAATTTGGTCTGTAGAGACGCGAAATTACCCTGTGGGATCTTGCTACGCGTCTGATACAAAGGATTGTGGGCTTAACACCAAGCGTATTGACCTAAATACTCATCTCCAACATCCGTTGAATCGGACGCAACGCCGCTAACCGTATTTCTTCAGACATCGTAATTTCCGGCGTACGGTTTTTCATTGCTAAATACAATTTTTCCAAAGTATTCAACCGCATAAACGGACATTCATTGCAGTTGCAATTATTAATCGGTGGCGCAGGAATAAACTGTTTGGATGGTGCAGCTTTCTGCATCTGATGAATAATTCCCGGTTCCGTAGCTACAATAAATTCTTGAGTTAGACTTTGTTGACAATATTTCAGTAAAGCTGCTGTAGAACCTATGAAACTAGCGTGACGCAAAACAGCAGGTTCACATTCTGGATGTGCGATCGCTTCTGCTTCTGGATGTGCTATTTTCAATTGAACAATTTTCTTTTCTGAAAAAGTCTCATGAACAATACAGCTACCTTGCCATAACACCAGATCTCGGCCAGTCTGTTCCATCACATACCGTCCCAAATTCCGATCTGGTGCAAAAATGATCGGTTGGTCTTTGGGTATCTGCTGCACAATTTTGACAGCATTGGAACTCGTACAAATAATATCGCTCATCGCTTTAATTTCAGCAGAGCAATTTATGTAAGAAATTACTAAATGTCCGGGATGGGCTGCTTTAAAAGCTGCAAAAGCTTCTGGAAGACAGGTATCTGCTAAAGAACAACCTGCATCTAAATCTGGTAACAGCACCATTTTATCAGGATTGAGAATCTTTGCTGTTTCAGCCATGAAGTGAACGCCAGCAAAGACGATCACATCAGCATTGGTGTCGGCTGCTGCTTTAGAAAGTTGTAGAGAATCGCCAATAAAGTCTGCAATATCTTGAATATCTGGCTCTTGATAATAATGAGCCAGGATAACCGCATTCAATTCTTTTTTTAAGCTTGCGATCGCCGCAAATAAATCTAATGGTAATGCACCCGGTTGGGTTTGATCTCGTTGAATAAGTGCAGTTGTAAACACAGTTAGGCGTGGCTTTATTTTACAAGTAGTTGTCTTGTTTTAGTAATTATAGTAGTTTTTACCAAAAATGGAAGGAGGGTAACACTCCCTTGACCTGTAACATGAATTGTTCTTGATCCTCACGAGTAAATTCATAAATCAAACCGGATTCCTATATATAAACAAGTATGACTCTGGTTACATTATTTACTCGTAATTGCATTTTTTTAGTAGGGTCGGTACTACTCTGTCAAGATTGAGTAAGGGATAATTTTTGACGCTAATAATTGCTGAAACGGTGATGCGGAGAAAAATAATCCCTCAAAATTAAATTCGTACACTAGTACTCGTTTTTTTATAGGTAATATATTTGACTGCGTTAAAAATTAAACTTGAATTATTGAACAAAGATCATTAGGAAAAATAGTTGTAAAAATTTTCCAAAATACCTTAAAATCAGTATTCATGCAAAATAATATTAATTATTAAGCTAAAGATCAAAGCTTAACAAGCTAAAAAATAGCAAGATTGGGTGCTGCTGCTTTTTAATTTATAGTGTGTTTTCCTTAAGTAGTATTTGAATAATTGTGACTCGGCAAAAAATTCCTTTAGGGTAGACCTCGCTTTTCGGAGTAAGTGTGAGAATTTGTAGTCCAAATTGAAAATTTGAGACTTGTCCTCTATACCCTTGGGTAAAAATAGGATGTAGCTTAATTCGCTGAAATATTGTGGTTAGTGTTGCATTCGTCTATATTTGTTCAGTTTGATCAAGGTCATTCGGATAAGGCCAAAAATCTTGTGTAGAAACCATAAATTTATGGTCTCTACATGACAAAAGAATGGCAAAAATCCTCAACCGAACCGTGTTGAGTCTGTTTCTGTATTCATGAATTTGAATACAAAACCTCATGTATGTTGTCAATTATTCCTTTTGAAAATCAGAAAACATCACATCTGAACTTAGTGATGCATGGAAATTATTTTCAGCAGCATGATGTATTTTAGTTTACTTGGAACACACGCTCAATGCTTAAAAATCATCGCAGTAATTACCAAAATATTTTTAGACCTACACAAACCAAAGCAACTACTTCAAAATTACAAAAATCTCTATGGCAGAGGTTTGTCAGTTTTCCAATCAGCAGCAATCATCTAACAGTTTTAATTTTGTCTCAATTAAGTCTGACTATTGGATTAGGTATTAGCTCGACTATAATTATTAATCGCAGTTTTCAGACTCAATCACTCAAGCAGGCAAAATCAGAACTTAATACAACAGATTTGAATTATCATCTCAAATCAAATCAAATAGTTCCTAACATCACTACTGTCACAAATAAAGGAAATATCCCTGTAAGCACAGAGAATCAGTCAGTAGCTGTTTTGATACAGGTAACTAAAGAAATTGAACTGCAAAATTTACTCGGACAAAATTGGCTGCAATACATCTTATCAGGAGTTTTTGCTTTAGTTGTGATTGGAATCTGGACATATATATTGAAGCGAACTACTCTTCAATCAATAAAACAAATCAAATACGCCATCCAAAAATTGACGAATGGCGATCGCTCTGTCAGAGTCAAGATTCGTACTAACGACGAAATCGGACAATTAGCTGTAGCTTTTAATCAAATGGCAGAAACAATTGCCCAAAAAGCAGAACAGCAGGACAATGAAGCCAAGATCGCCAAACAAGTCAACAGGATTACCCTTCGCATTCGGGGATCGCTCAACACTGCACAAATTTTGAACGTAGCAGTAACAACCATCCGATCAGCCATTCAAGTAGATCGAGTCGTTGTTTACCGCTTTGATCAAAACTGGGTAGGAACAATTGTAGCTGAATGTGTTGATGATCAATGGACAAGTGCCTTGGGTGCAGAGATTGCAGATCCTTGTTTTGCTCAAGATTACATAGACAAGTATCAAAGAGGCCGTGTCCAAGCTATAGAAAATATTTACGAAGCAGGTTTAACTAAATGTCACATTAGTCAACTTGCAGCCTTTGAAGTGCAAGCGAATTTAGTAGCACCAATTTTGCTCAATAATAAGCTATACGGTTTACTGATCGCTCATCAGTGTTCTAGTCCTCGTCAATGGCAAGAATCAGAAATTGATTTGTTTAAGCAGGTTGCAATTCCCATTGGTTACGCCCTCGAACAAGCATATGTTTTGGAACAATCTGAGCAAGCTCGTTCTCGTGCAGAATTGCTAGCGATCGAGCAGAGTCAACAAAAAGAAGCATTGCAGCGACAAATCATCAAACTACTGCAAGATATCGAAGGAGCATCCAAAGGTGATTTGACGGTGTATGCAGAAGTTACCCAGGGAGAAATTGGGACAATAGCAGACTTTTTCAATACTATAGTAGAGAATCTCAGAGAAATAGTCACCAAAGTCAAGACCTCTGCAATTCAGGTAAATGCATCTCTTGGTGAAAACGAGGGTGCAATCCGCCAACTTGCTAACGAAGCTATCAAACAAGCAGTGGAAATTAACCATACCCTCGATAGTGTCGAACGCATGACACTTTCCATTGCAGATGTTGCAGTTAATGCTCAAAAAGCTGCTGAAATTGCCCATACAGCTTCTTATACTGCTCAAAAAAGCGAAACAGCAATGGATTTGACAGTACAAAAAATCTTTAACTTGCGATCGACTATCGATGACACAGCCAAAAAAGTCAAACGTCTTGGTGATTCTTCAGAACAAATTTCTCGAATAGTCTCTTTAATTAACGAGATTGCTGTGCAAACAAACTTGTTAGCAGTCAACGCTGGGCTGGAGGCCGCAAGAGCTGGTGAAGGAAGCCGAGGGTTTGTGGTAGTTGCAACAGAAGTTGGTGAATTAGCAGCACGTTGTTCTGACGCTACCCTAGAAATTAAACAGATTGTCGAAAATATTCAACGGGAAACCAACGAAGTTGTCAAAGCAATGGAACAGGGAACTACTCAGGTAGTCGAAGGCTCTCGCATCGTCGAAGATGCTAAAACCTCCCTCAACCAAATTCTCACAGTCTCTCGTCAAATTGATGAGTTAGTGCAATCAATTTCCCAAGCCACAGTTTCTCAAGTCGAAACATCGCAAGCAGTGACCAAATTAATCACAGAAATTTCCCAAGTCTCACAAACGACAAGTCAATCATCACGTTATATTTCTCAATCATTGCACCAAACCGTAGGAATTTCTCAAGAATTGGAAGCAACTGTGGAGAATTTCAAGGTTCAATAATGTTAAAACCCACATTCCGCACTTCAAATTGAAGTACAAAGAGATTACATCATGAGA
>NZ_JCACKS010000206.1:0-31493 GCF_059505505.1 Pelatocladus sp.
CACCCTAAGAGCTAGTCACATAAAGGCTTTGATAGTTGTCGGAGATGTCTATTGTAGAGACGAACAGCTATTTATCCCCATTAGATCAAGCATCCCAATTTTTTCAAAATACCGCTCAGGCTTTAAACCCGTAGCTCCATAACAAAAGTCGTCTAAAGACGACTCGAATAAATTAAATAGTTTGCTTAAGCAGACTTGAACAGACTGCGATTTCAATCGCAGGCGGAATTTTTTTACATTTGGGATGCTTCCTAATTACTTGTCTTCTTCCCTTGTCCTCCTTACGGAAATAGGCGACATTCATCCTTAAGGTTTATTTCTCCGTCCTCTTCGTAAAGGTATCACCTCTGCTTCACTGCTTTCCCTGGCTACCCTAATCAACAACCCAGCTGCTAGTAAACTGGCAATCATGGAATTACCACCATAACTAAACATAGGTAACGGTAAACCAGTTGTTGGTAAAGCGCCTGTCGCAACACCAATGTGGAGTAATGATTGTCCTACCATCAAAATTGTTACACCGATCGCTACTAATCTATGTATAGGATGAGTCGTTTTGAGGGCAACTATTAAACCCAAGGTTGCAAATAAACCTAAAATTAGCAGCAGCACAACACTACCGACGAAACCAAATTCTTCAGCAAATACAGCAAAAATAAAATCTGTGTCTTGAATTGGTAAATAAAATAGTTTTTGTTGGGAAAGTCCAAAACCACCGCCCCAAGTCCCACCAGAACCCACTGCGAGTAAACTCTGAACTAGTTGATAACCATCTCCAGTGGCGTCAGCCCAAGGATTAATGAAAGACATCACACGTTTACGCTGGTATTCTTTAATACTAATACTCAGGACTGCTAACAAGAATCCCCCAACTGCGGTTGATCCTAAATATCTATAAGGTAAGCCAGCAGCTAAAGCAATCAACCAAATAGTCATCCCACACAATGCAGTTGTACTCAAGTTGGGTTGCGCCAATATCCCTAAAATCACAAGACAGAAAATCCCCAACCAAGTTAAACGAACACGCCAACTCAGTTGTTCCCATTGCCCAAAAACTCTAGCACTTTGTAGTACCAAAAAGGGTTTAATCAATTCAGAAGGTTGAATGGGAATCGGCCCTAAAGCAATCCAACGAGACGCATCAAAAGCTTTTTTCCCCAATCCTGGTACAAGGGTGAGAAAAATTAACCCTAATAGCAGGAAAATAAACCAATGGGATACCCCAACTAATTTACGTAAGGGTAAGTTCACAACAATGTTGAAGAGTATTAAAGCAACTAATACCCAAAGAAGTTGACGTTTGAAGTAGTACAGCCCATCATCCTGACGAACATCAGCAACAGGATAAGATGCTGAAAACAGCATGATTAAGCCTACAAACAACCAAACTAGTGTCAACCAACGTAACAAACGTGCTTCTAATGCCCACTCAGACACTGAATCATCAAATAATGGAATTAAACGGCGTAGATTCACGACTTCGATATTTTTAAATAATGTAATTATTGTATATATCGAGATCTTTGGATGATGTATCTGAATCAAAACGCCAAACACTAGACATCTCCGAAAAATGTCAATACTTATCTATTAAATTTGTCTAACTACTTACTTGCAAAAACCTATGTAGGTGAGTTACTCTGCATCACGATAGTTCCAGTAGGATAACGGCTAGCTTCAGATGATTCCAATATCACTAATAACCCGGAAATACCTGTGTCATAAAAATCAGCAGGCATCCAAAATTTATCTAGCACCTTTCCTTGGGGATTAATTTTCACAGTATCACAGGGAATTTTTTCGCCCAATTTTGATCGCTTGAACGAGAAAATAAGGGTTTCAGGCTCTCAAAACTAACGACAGAATCAAGGTTTCAGCTTATCCCGAACTCAGGTTAAGTAAATAAAAAAGAGGTCTATTTGACCCCTTCACAACTCCCTACAATCAATAATTTGGTCAATTAGGAATTAAATTAAGCTAAACCAGTATTTGTACCTTGTTTTCCAGTAGCCAATTCTACTTTAACAATTTTGCCACCCATTTTTTGAATACGTTGCTGTTCGCGGAACCAATTTTCATAAGGTACTAACTTAGTAAAGTAAGTATTTTGCAATTCCCGTTGGGTGCGAATTCTAGTTTGGCTGGGAACACAAGCAGTAATTTTAAACATTCTCATGGTGTTAAATCTCCTGTCAGTAAATGTGAAAACTTTTTTATTTCAAAATTTCTGAGTGCAAAACAATGCTTTATTTACTCCAAGTCTGGAAATCAAGCGTCAATACCAGACCGTTAACACTCATCATTCATCAGTTTAGCTTGATAAGCGATTAAACGTCCTAGCACTCACGATCGATCTCCAGACCTTATCGCACCTAAACCATTAAGTGCAAACTAGCTTCTAGCTCAAGCCAGAGCTAATGTAGTCTAAGTAAACACCCATTTCTTTTCCAGCGTCTGGACCAACCAAGCTAGCTGTTACTTCTTTGATTGATTGGATAGCTTGTACGGTAGCACCGATGGGTACACCCAAAGAGTTGTAGGTTTCTTTCAAACCATTCAATACGCGCTCTTCGAGAATGGAGGAGTCGCCAGCTAACATAGCATAGGTAGCATAACGCAGATAGTAATCCAAGTCACGGATACAAGCTGCGTAACGGCGGGTGGTGTACATGTTACCACCGGGACGGGTGATATCAGAGTACAACAAAGATTTAGCTACAGCTTCTTTGACGATCGCAGCAGCATTAGCAGCGATGGTGCTAGCAGCACGTACACGTAGTTCACCAGTGGAGAAATAGCCTTTGAGCTTTTCTAGAGCTGCGGTGTCGAGGTACTTACCTTGAACGTCTGCAGAATTAATGACAGCGGTAATTGCGTCTTGAGCCATGTTGTTAATTCCTTATTTCCAACGTTATTGCAATACTTCCGTTTGAGTAGGTAAACGGCTTTAACCTACGCCAAAGCACCGACGACGTAATCGAAGTAAGCGCCAGCTTCAGCAGCGTCTTCAGCAGACAGCAAAGAAGCAGCAACGTTTTTCAAGCCACCAACACCAGCAGAAACAGCATCGATAGGTGTTCCGAGAGACTTGTACATTTCACGGACGCCGACAATACCGATTTCTTCGATAGGAGTAACGTCACCAGCAACTACACCGTAGGTGACAAGACGGAGGTAATAGTCTAAGTCACGCAGACAAGTAGCGGTCAGTTCTGTACCGTAAGCGTTACCACCAGGAGAAACAACATCAGGGCGCTTTTGGAACAGTTGATCACCAGCTTGCTTAACAATCCGTTCGCGGTTGTCTGTTAAAACTTGAGCAATGCGAAGGCGGCGATCGCCACCTGCAACAAAGCTCTTGATCCGATCCAATTCGCCAGGGCTGAGATAGCGAGCTTCTGCGTCAGCATTCACGATGGCTTTCGTGACGATACTCATTAATGGATTCCTCCAGTACTAATGAAACCAGAATTTTATATTACACTGGTGCGACTTTACGCGTTGGTAGTAGCTTTATTTTCTCGTTTTTCCAGGTTTTGTAATCCCATGACTACTGAAACTGTTTTATTTCGAGTTTGCCTGAGTCATCACAAATACTCAAGCTTTGAAACTTAGCTACCTCCCGGAATTATTTTCGGGCATTATGTTGAGCATATATGACTGCTCTTAACAGTTTGTAACATTCTTTTTCAGATTTGCTTCAATTTTTACAATCTGAAAACAATGTTACGAAAGATTACTTGAACTCTCCACGCTTTGAAAAACGTAAATTCGTCCCACTTTTCTCGGCATTGGGGATTGGGGATTGGGGATTGGGGAAGGTAGGGGTCCCCTCTGGGGAACTCGGGGCCCCCACTCCCCCCAAGGGAGTGGGGATTAGGGGCGAAGGGGTAATGGGGATTGGGGATTGGGGATTCTCCAGAGGAGACGCTTCGCGTAGACGCGCAAGCGGCTTCTCACAGAGTACGGGAATTGGGAAGAGACTTGTTAAATAATTCTCCCCACACTCCCCACATTCCCCACACTCGCTTGTCTCCCATTCCCGATCCCTGATCCCTGATCTTTGATCCCCGATCCCCGATCCCTGAGCCTCTCAAGAGTGGAGTTTAACCTCCCTGGGTGTAACGTCCGGTGAGTACAGAAGGCGACAGGCTAGACCAAGATTGTTTTACCAAGTCAGCTGCTGCTTTAACGCTACCGAGATAGTTACCCGCAGGTAGGGATGGGAAGCGCTGATAAGGTACCACATCTTCACCAAAGTAACGGGCATATTCTGGGCTGTTAACTATAGCCTCTACAGCAGTTTTCAAACCGCTATCAGCCAGTATTTTGTTGTACTGACGAATTTCAGCTTGAGTTGCGGGCGCACGTCCCAACAGATGACGGAAGAGGAATTCAATCACCTTGGTGTTGGGATAGGGAGTGTAGAAACGCTTGCGATAAATTTCGCAACTAGCTAACTCACGCACAAACTCGTGTACGGAAATTTCTCCGTTCCGCAGTTTGCTTTCGAGGTCTGTACGGCGGAAGTATTCAGGGATTTGACCGCTAAACACATCCATGACCTGAACGTAGATAGCATTGATTACCTGTTGGATTTCTGCTTGATTTGCCCCTACAGTTAGGCGGTAAATACGTGCAGGTTTGCGACGGCTAGTACCCACACCAACTTCTACAGATTGCCCACGACCGTCGTTGTAGGAACGACCAAGTTCAACAAACAGTGGTTTGCTCTTGTCTATCGCCTTTGCTTCTGCTGCTATGTCTGCGATCGCCTTCGCCATAATTGGCATTTGGGCGACATTCATCCGTGACTTAGTCGGCTCAAAACTTGGGATAACAATATCCTTGCTTTGCTTGGTCAGCCGGTTATACAGTTTTTGACTATTGGGGAAGTTTGCCGCAGGGAAGGTCGCAAAGCGGTTATAAGGTACTGTATCTTCACCAAAAGCTTGCAAATACTCTTGAGTACTTACCAGCGTTCGGATGAAAGCGCGAATACCTTGAGTTGCCAGAATCTGGTTATACTTCCTGATTTCTGCTTGATCCAAGGGGGCGCGTCCTAGAAAATGCTTAGTTCCCAGTTCAATTACTTTCGTGTTGGGGTATGGTGTATAAAACTCTTTCAGGTATAAGCCAGAACAGCCTAAACCTTCAATAAATTCCTTCACGGTGATTTCACCATTACCCAGCTTGCTTTCCAGGACTTTGAACTCTCTGGAAGAAGCAACGTATGGTGCGACATCCCGCTCAAAAATCTGCCGATAGGCGGCGCTGATCACACTTTGTACAGCAACCTTGTCGTCATTTCCCGCAACCAACTTGAAGATTTTTCTTTGATCACGTTTTTTGCTGACACCTTGGTTAATCCGGAACTGGATATCAGGTTCAGTCCGCATTTCGGTGACTGTACCCAATTCTACGAACTTAGGTGTTTCTTGCTTCTCGATTTTTCCACCGACATCTTCACGGATACTACCAACACGCAGTTTCCGCAATGCTACACCAGTAGGAGTCAAGTAGCGTTCATAAGGAACCGTATCTTCACCAAACGCCTGACTGTACTCTTCAGTATCAAGAATCGCGTCAACTACCCCATAGAATCCCTTCTTCGAGGCGATGTCAAAGTATTTGTTATTTTCCTGACGACCATAGGTGGGACGACCCAACAAGCGACGGTGGATGTACTCGATCGCCTTACACACATAATAGGGTGTCCAGTAAAGCTTACGGAATAAATCCGACTTCGCTAAAGCGCGAACAAACTCTCGGATCGAAATTTCGCCGTTTTCCAGCTTAATTTCCTGGACTTTTAAGCGCTGACCTTCGTAGACATCACGACCAAATACTTGCAGGTAAGCTCCACGAATTACGGCTTGAGTAGAGCTTTCGGAGAATTTTACACTTGCTCCCTTACCAGTTCCCTTACTTAAGGTTCTGGGGATTTGATCCAAGCGGAAAACTTTTGGTCCAAGACTACCAGGATACTCACCACGAGCAGAGGGATTACCTGTTTGATTATTAATTCCTGGTCCTTGGTGAATCAGGATACGTCTTGTATCCTTACCAAAAGGAGCAGGACTACTGCTGGGGTTGCGAGTTTCTTTCGGGAAAATTGCTCCAAATTGAATTTCTAGTGGGTCGTTACCAGAACCATAAACATGCTGGTCAGGTAGCGGCTGGTTATATTTCGCAAAAGTTGTAATAAACTGAGGTACTTTGCGGAAAGGCGCACTATATTTGAACAGGTCTTGCTGTGGCCCCCAGTTACGGCACTCTTGAGCTTCTTGGCCCAAACCTCGAAGATAAGGTACTGTTTCTTCGCCGAAGTAGTCTGAGTACTCATCAGAATCTACCAGAGCATCAACTAATGTTGATAAACCTCCACGCGAAACAATATCAAAGTACTTTTGTACTTCTTCCCGGCTGCTTGGCCCCCGTCCTAAAATGTGACGGAAAGCAAGTTCTAAAGCGCGGCTATTAATAAATGGTTCGTAAAATTGTTTCCGGTAAAGTGGAGATTTAGCAAGGCGACGGACAAACTCTTTCATCGAGATGTCGCCATTTTTTACCTGGGATTCTAAATTAGATATCGACAAGCTGTAAGCGCGGGTAATATCACGCTCGAAGATTTGGCGATAAGCTGCTTTAACTACCTCTGTTTTCTCAGCAGCAGACAAACCAGGCTTCATGACAAACTTGGGTCGCCGTTCTGCCGCATTAAAGTAAATTTGGGGTAGTTGTAATCCTTGTTGATCACTAGAAGGACGTTGCCGTACTTTATTAGAAGGACTGGGTGCTTTGAATTCTGTAATCAAAACATCCATATACTGAGACACAATATCTGCTGCCTCAGTGTCTTGACGGAAATAGGAAAGTGCAGCCGCTTTCAATTCCTGTAAAGCCACAATTGTCGCTTCACCGGAGCAAGCGTTTTCAATGATTTCCCGTAACCCGCGTGTGTTGACAGCGATAATGTTGGGATCACCTGCCACGATCGCATAAGTAGCGTAGCGCAAGAACCATGATAAGTCTCGCAGGCTCTTCGCCATGTTAGCTGGCCCATAACGGGCGATGTTAATTGGCCGGAAACCCGGTGGGGTCGGACCACTAGGCGAAGAGTTAAAAATCGAACGTAAGTTTTCTAGGAACCCACCCCGAGTTTCCACGTAGGTGACAGTTCCGAGTTTCATTGTATCTCTCACATCCGCAGTGGATGCAGCTGCTGCTACTGCCATTGCCAATTCTGGCTCTCTGGGTTTTTCCAAAAAAGCCATTGGCGAACCACCAACAAAAATTCTGTTGGCAGCCCGAGAAACAATAATTTCGGAATTGTCCGTGAGCGCCTGAGCAATTTCTAAACGTTTTGCACCAGATGCAAAATAACTTGCCAGTTCACTTAATTCTCCGGCTCCCAGAAAACGGTCTTGCTGCTCCGCCTGGGAAATTGTTGATACAGCTAGGGTTTGATATAGTTGCGGACGCGCAACTGAGCTTCCACCACTTGCCTTAACACTCATCGGATTTGTAAAACTCCCATCATATGCGTTTATGTGTTAAGTCTGGGTTACATAGGCTTGACACATCGGTATATTCATGCTTCCCCTGTGCCGCCTTCTAAGTTGCCAGAAAAAATTAACCCAGTCAGCTTTTAGATTAGAACGTTTTGGGATTTGTCAGGGGATTTATTAAGAAGTATGTAGAAACTGGAGCGTTGATGTATCGGTTCTTTAACACTGATGCTTGAGGTTTCTGAGAAAAAATCTAAGTTTTGTATCGATTTGATTAAAAAACACCACATAAACATTTTACCTGAGAGGCACATATGAGGTTTATACTTCAGCAGTAGGCAGAAAAAGGGTGACACTAGTTCCTTGCCCTAGCTTACTTTCAATCTGTAGGCTACCTCCTTGCATCTGACAAACTTGGTGGGCGATCGCCAACCCCAAACCTAATCCACCCCTTGGTCGAGCATTATCCCCCCGATAAAAGCGCTCTGTAAGTTGCCCCAACATGTTAGATGTCATACCCTGCCCAAAGTCCTGCACTTGCAAGAGAACATAGTGAGATCCGTCTTTTTGCACAGGTGGGAGGATAGAAAGATCGATGAAATTAGTATTGGGGGCGTACTTGATGGCATTATCAAGCAAATTAAGAATGACTTGTCCGGTCAGTTCCGGATCAACCCAGATTGTGATTATAGGGGTAGCGACAGATAATTTTAGCTCTAGACCTGCTTGCATAGCAGAGGGCTGCATTCGGAAAATACATTCTTGAGCGATCGCCACTGCGGAAACTGCTTGGGGCTGAATTTGGAGTTGACCTGCATCTGCCTTTGATAGCAGGAGTAACTGCTCCACTAGCTGAGAAAGATAGTCAGTTTCACGGCAGGCACGTTTCAGGTACTGCTGTGCTTTGTCTCCAGTTACTACACCGTCAATCACTGCTTCCAATCCTAGACGCAGTGTTGTCAGTGGAGTCCGCAAATCGTGAGAAACATTTGCTACCAATTCCCGGCGAGATTTTTCCTGAGCATGAAGAGCGGTGAGCGTCTGTTTTAGCTTGTCTGCCATTTGGTCGAGTAGGCGACCTAATTGAGCCAGTTCATCATTCCCTTTTAGGGCAGAGCGAGCAGTGTAATCCCCTGCTTCTAATTGCTGTGCTTGACGGTGCAGAATTCGCAGGGGATTGGTCAAAGTACGAGATAAGAGTAATCCAGCAGTGGCTGCAACTGTAGCAGCAGCGATCGCCATTCCCATCACTACTCCCTTTACCTCCTTGGCAAATTGCCTGGGGCGTCTCATCGGCATAGCAATATAAACAGCACCCATCACCCGATTATTGTCAGCATCTCGAATAGGAGCTGTACTGTAGAGCCACCAGGGATAATTAGAGTTCTCTGACACCCGAAACCGCCCTTGTTGAGATACTCCCATGAGAGTTTTGGGTATCAGGTCGGGCGGTAACTCAACTAAGCTTGTTTCCTGGACTCTCCGGTTTGTCAACCTTGGCATTGCACTAACATCAAAAACAATTACCTGTAATCTTGTCTGCTGGCTCGTCAGATCGGCGAGTTGGCGAACAAGAGTCGAGTTTTGCCAGTGAGTGCGGGTTTGAGTTGCCAAAGCATCGGCTTGCTGCTTCAGACTTACCTGAGCATCCTGGACAAAAAACTGCATTAAGGCTCTATCCAAAATCACAGACAAGCCAATTAAACTGCTTAGAGTTACGCTTAACAGCGTCAGTGTCAGACGAGTTGAGACACTTTGCCAAGCTTTCATATATTGCCCACCTTGAAGCGGTAGCCAACTCCCCAAACAGTTTGGATGTAGTCAGGGTGAGCTGAATCTAACTCAATCTTTTCCCGAAGCTTGCGAATATAAACATCTACTACCCGAATATCGCCCTCAAAATCATATCCCCAAACTCTCTCCAGCAATTCTTCACGGCTGTAAGCACGTCCAGGATAATTTGCCAACTGTGCCAGCAAATCAAATTCTTTACCACGTAGATCCAGTAACTCACCATTTAAGAAAGCTTGATGCCGATCGCGGTCAATGACAACGCCACAGGCACGCTTAACATCACTATAACCCTGAGCATAAGCCCGTCTTAACAAGGCTTTAATCCGTGCAACCAATTCCTTGGCACTAAATGGTTTAGTAAGATAGTCATCCGCACCGATTGCCAACCCTCGAATGCGATCGCTTTCATTTGCTCGTGCAGTTAGCATCAAAATTGGCATGAAGCACCCCACAGAACGCATCTGTTGGCATACCTCAAACCCATTCACATCGGGCAGCATAATATCTAACACAACCAAATCCGGATGGAAGCGCTGAACTAGTTCCATACAATCTATACCGTTATCTGAGGTCAAACAGCACAGTCCTTCGTGTTCAATGTAAAGCTGCACAGTCTCGCGCAGACTGGTATCATCTTCGACAATCAAAACGGTTGTACCAGTAAGCATTTGTTTCAATCACATGAAGATGTCATTGGATTTTAGATTTTGGATTTATTCCATACTTGCCCACAAGTGGTGAGTCCCCACCTCGCCTTCCTGATTAGAATTACCGATCATCTTTCAACCTACAACATAAATGTTAAAAAATTATGAATCAATACTATGGTCAAGATTTTTAGATACACACTGATAAATTATCGCATCGGCTATATATTCACAGATTTTTAAAACTTTTATATCAGGATTAAGTGTCCACAAATTCAAAGGATACTTATCCCATGTTGTCGCTGAAGAAACCCCTGTTTGTTTGTATACTGCTTGTTTCTCTACTAGCGGCTTTAACAATAGGAAACGCTTTTACCTTGTCAGAAAAGGCAGTTTCTACACCAATACAGATACCAATATCTGAACGCGATCGCGTCTACACAGCTGATCAGACTTCCAATACCATCTCTGTAATTAACCCCGCGACGAATACCCTTTTGGGGCGAATTTCTTTAGGAAATCCTCGTCCTAATGTTCTCAGTCCTTTGTATCGCGGGGAGTTGAACGTTCATGGTTTGGGTTTCTCACCAGATCATCGGACACTAGCTGTGATTTCAACTGGTTCTAACGCTGTAACGCTGATTGATACAGCCACAAATGCCATCAAAGGAACTATTTACGTGGGGCGATCGCCTCATGAAGGCTTCTTCACTCCCAATGGTGAGGAACTGTGGGTAGCTGTACGCGGTGAAGATTACATATCTGTCATCAACCCTAAAACCTTAAAGGAGATTCGTCAAGTCAAAGTGGCGAATGGCCCTGGCATGATTATGTTTAGTTCTGATGGTAGTCGAGCTTACATCTGCTCCAGCTTTACTCCAGAACTCAATGTCATCAATACACGCTCTTATCAAATAGAAAAGCGCATTCCAGTTATTAGTCCCTTCTCCCCCAACATCGCAATTACCCCTGATGACAGTGAGGTTTGGTTTACACACAAAGATGTTGGTAAAGTCAGTATTCTTGATACCCAGACTCTAAAAATTAAGACGGTTCTTGATACAGGTTCAATTACGAATCATGTCAATTTTGTAGATAATAGCCAAGGTAAATTTGCTTACGTAACTGTAGGGGGACTGAATCAAGTAAAAGTATATCAGCGCGATCCTATCCTCCGAATGGTGACAACGATTCCAGTTGGTGAATTGCCACATGGCATATGGCCTTCGGGAGATGGTACAAGGATATATGTAGGATTGGAAAATGGTGATGCGGTAGACGTAATTGATACTGTCAAGCAGCGACGCATTCAGCGTATTCCCGTGGGATACATGCCGCAAGCATTAGTATACGTCTCAAACGCAGTTCCTACGGGCGATGGTCGAGAAAATCTTGAATCTCCCAAAAAATTGCTTACACATAACATTGGACTGAAATCACCAAATCAGGGCAAAGCGATCGCGAATGTAACAATTCGAGACGTTGGTGAACTGGATGGATTGGATTTGCTTGTTCTGGGACTAAGGCCTAATCAGGAGTATGGATTGTATTTCGTAGGTAATGAGAATAAGTCGCCAGAAATGATTACTGCCTTACGCACCGATGCTAAAGGAAACGGAATGGGACAAGCCACTGGAACACTACGGGAGCGACTTTTGTCTTCAATTTCCTCAAAAGCAAAGTTTTCCCAGTTGGTGGTTGCACCCAGAAATGCTCAAAATCCTGTTAAGGAAGCAGTCTTGGTTGTACTTGAGCCTTGCTGTTAATATAGGCATTTTCAGTAAATAAAGGTACACAATCGCTCACATTTAAAGCGGCTGCAATTTCTACATCTGATTCAAACCCGCGTGCAATTAACTCTTTACCAGAACTACATTTTTTTAAATACGCCAACAAATTCTTGTTAACAGCATCAAAAGCAGACACAGCAATTTCTGCTTCTGGTGAAAAACTACCATGTAAATAACTTAGAATTGCTCCAGCACCAATCAAATCTTCACATGCAGGTCGTAAAGTATCATCTTCCCATCTTTCGCCTGCGGGAATAACTGCAATTTTGGAACCATATTTTTGAGCAAACTTAGCCACAGCTTCGCAATTTCGCAAGCAACCAGCTAAAGTAGGTGTTTTGCCAGTTTGCAAAGTCAGGGAAGAACCATTGGGTGATGGTAAAACTAGTTTAGTTTCTGCTGGAATTTTAGTTAGTGATGTGGGTGAGAGAGAATAGCTATTTTTGGAAGTGCGATCGCCTGCCAATTCTGCCTGTAAAGACTTAGCATAATCAAGGGCTGATTTATTTTTCCATTGGTAGGGAAAAATTATCGCACCGTTGCTAGTGGCAATTTCCACAGAAGTCGAAAAAGACAAAACATCAACTACCACAATCACATCGCTAATGGGAGCAAGTTGAGTGATACCGTGATCTCCCCATTCGCAGCGCAGATCAAATTCGGATTGGTTAAAGATCATATTTTTGCCATAAACTCAAAAATACTGCCATGAAAGCTTGTTATGTCCGACTCCCAAACTGTTAGTACTGCTGTTGCTAAACTCTACGATACCTATCCTTTTCCGCCAGAACCATTGCTGGATGAACCACCCCCCGGTTACAATTGGCGCTGGAATTGGTTAGCAGCCTACAATTTCTGTACTGGGCAAAAACCCCAAAGACAAGACATCCGGATTTTAGATGCTGGCTGTGGGACAGGAGTAGGGACAGAGTATTTAGTTCACCTCAACCCTCATGCTTCTGTAGTCGGAATTGACCTAAGTGCAGGTGCTTTGGAGGTCGCCAAAGAACGCTGTCAACGTTCTGGTGCCAATCGCGTTGAATTTCATCACCTCAGTCTTTACGATGTGGCGCAACTTCCCGGCGAGTTTGATTTAATTAATTGTGTGGGAGTACTGCATCATTTAGGTGATCCGATTCGCGGTATTCAAGCCTTAGCGAAAAAATTAGCCCCAGGTGGCTTGATACATATTTTTGTCTATGGAGAGTTGGGACGCTGGGAAATTCAACTCATGCAAAAAGCGATCGCTCTCATCCAAGGTGAAAAACGCGGCGACTATCGCGATGGTGTCCAAGTTGGGCGACAAATATTTGCATCTTTACCAGAAACAAACAGAATTGTCAAGCGAGAACGAGAACGTTGGTCTTTGGAAAATCAGCGAGACGAATGCTTTGCTGACATGTATGTCCATCCGCAAGAAATTGATTACAATATAGACACGCTGTTTGAACTCATCGACGCTTCTGGATTAGAGTTTATCGGCTTCTCAAATCCTAGTTTCTGGCAATGGTCGCGACTTTTGGACAAAGCACCGGAATTGATGGTAAGGACAGGCGAATTAAGCGATCGCCAACGTTACCGTCTAATAGAATTACTAGATCCAGAAGTCGCCCACTACGAATTTTTTCTTGGTCGTCTACCTATCACCAAAGCCGACTGGTCAAGCGATGATGCTTTAATGACAGCGATAGCTGAACGTAATCCCTGTATAGATGGTTTTCCGAGCGAGTGTGTATTCAATTACGATTACCAGATCATACATTTATCGGCAGCCGAATTAAAATTTATGCAAGCCTGCGACGGCAAGAAAACAGTAGCAGGAATTTTGCGGGAGGATGTGCAGCTAGAGTTAAAGCAAGTGCGATCGCTCCTAAATCAGCAATTGATGATGTTAACACCAAGCTGAAAAATAGGGGATAGGGGATCAGGGATCGGGGAAAGGGAAATTATCTGTACCATAGTTCCCAATTCCTAATTCTTGATTCTTAATTCCCGCTCCCTAATCCCCTATCCCTCATCCCTTATCCCTCATCCCTAATCACCAATCCCCAATGGCTAAGTTAATTGTTTTTTTCTAAAGTATTGTTACCTCAGCGTGATATGATTTAGCTGGCTGAATGTGCAGTCAAAATAATTAGCTGTACTAGTTTCAAGTCCCGTGAGCTTGTCTGATCAATCAACTGATCCCACACCGACAACACAACAAGATTCAAGCCCTGGTTTTGAAGACACAGAACCAGTAAACTCTATGCAAGAGTTTTATAAACTCTACCAGGAGTTTTTGCTAATCACTCTTGTCTTGACGGGGATTGTTTTTATCTCTGTGTGGATTTTTTATTCCCTAAATATTGCCCTTAATTATCTTCTTGGGGCATTTACGGGTATGCTTTACATGAGGATGTTGGCAAAAGATGTTGAGCGCTTAGGCCCACAAAAACGGCAACTGAATAAAAATCGGTTTGCCCTGTTAGTAGTGATAATTCTGCTGGCATCTCGGTGGAATGAACTGCAAATCTTGCCCATATTTTTGGGATTTCTGACATATAAAGCCACGCTCATTTTCTATGTAGTTAGAGAAGCTTTTATCTCTGGCTTGCCAAATATTCCAAAACCTTAAAAAAGGCTCAATGTGAGTTTGCCTTCAAGTAAATCCACACCAGGCTTGTAGTTCTTATTCTCCAGCTTAAGATTGGAGAATTAGTTGATTTGGGAAGAAAATGCTCAATTTCCTGAACTTCTTCAATTCTGTTACCCTTGCCGAATTAGAAGTAGGAAATCATTTCTACTGGCAATTGGGTAATCTAAAAGTACATGGACAAGTTTTTCTTACCTCTTGGTTCGTGATTGCTATTTTAGTAGTGGCTTCAATTGCCGCTACTCGCAATGCCCAAAGAATTCCCAGTGGTATACAGAATTTTATGGAATATGCCCTGGAATTTATTCGGGATTTGACGAAAAACCAACTAGGTGAGAAAGAATATCGTCCTTGGGTACCTTTCATTGGCACATTGTTTCTGTTTATTTTTGTATCCAATTGGTCGGGCGCTTTAATTCCTTGGAAGCTCATCAAACTCCCATCTGGTGAATTAGCAGCTCCGACTAATGACATCAATACGACAGTAGCACTGGCGTTATTGACTTCTTTAGCTTACTTTTACGCTGGTTTTAGCAAACGCGGTTTGGGTTACTTTAAAAAGTATATTGAACCAACACCGGTTCTATTACCAATCGCGATTCTAGAAGATTTCACCAAACCTCTTTCCCTAAGCTTCCGTCTTTTTGGAAACATTTTGGCGGATGAATTAGTGGTGGCGGTACTAGTTCTATTAGTCCCTCTATTTGTTCCTCTGCCTGTGATGGCCCTTGGTTTGTTTACTAGCGCCATTCAAGCCCTGGTTTTTGCTACCCTTGCAGGGGCTTATATTCACGAGGCCATGGAGGGACATGGTGATGAAGGACATGAGGAACATTAAATACAGTGAACAGTGAACAGTTATCATGCCTATGGTACAGGTAAAAAATTTACCACAAATGCTTTGAGCAATGGGAAAAATAGTGTTATTGATAACTGATCACTGTCAAATTCCTCAGTTGATGTAATTTTAGATTTTGGAACTGGATATTTGATTCAGTGACAAATCTAAAAAGCAAAATCGCAAATCGTTAGTTTTGTACTCAAGGTAAGGAAAATCAACATGGATCCATTGGTTTCTGCTGCTTCAGTTCTCGCTGCTGCTTTAGCAATTGGTTTAGCTGCGATTGGCCCTGGTATTGGTCAAGGTAACGCCGCAGGTCAAGCAGTAGAAGGTATCGCCCGTCAGCCAGAGGCAGAAGGAAAAATTCGCGGTACATTGCTGTTAACTTTGGCGTTCATGGAATCACTGACAATTTATGGTCTGGTGATTGCACTAGTATTGCTGTTTGCCAACCCATTCTCTTAGAACTCTAAAACTTTTTCTTTTGGGAGACGTGATGACTCATACCAATTTTGGATTTTAGATTTTGGATTAAAAGCTTTTTCTTTGAAGGCTGTTTAATTCGTTTCAAAATGATCCTAATTATCCTCATTTGGTATCACGTCTCTGAGACAGGATTTAACCTTCATTAAAGGTAAATCAAAATTGCTAGCCACAAAAACTGCTGTTACAGCCAAAAAGGAGAGAAATGTTTGATTTCGATGCTACCTTGCCCTTAATGGCATTGCAGTTCCTGCTGTTGGCAGCTGTTTTAAATGTGATTTTCTACAAGCCATTGACCAAGGTACTAGACGATCGCGATAATTATATCCGAACGAATAACCTTGAAGCTCGCGAACGCTTGGCTAAAGCCGAGCGATTGACCAAGGAATATGAGCAACAGCTAGCTCAAGCTCGCAGACAATCTCAAAATGTCATTGCCCAAGCTCAGACTGAAGCTCAAAAAATTACTGCCGAGAAAATCGCTGAAGCACAAAAAGAAGCTCAGGCGCAACGAGAACAAGTGGCTCAAGAAATAGAACAGCAGAAGCAGGAAGCTTTACGTTCCTTGGAGCAACAGGTAGATGCCTTCAGCAGGCAGATTCTGGAAAAACTCTTGGGACCTTCTTTAGTCAAATAAAGTGATTGTTAATAGCTCGCAACATCGGTTCCAAAAAGTATTTTGCGCTGCGGGGCATTCGTCCGGTGAGCGCTGAATTAAGTGTCACGTATTGGCACTTTTTTCCTTTAAAGAAAGTTCTAACTTACGATTAGCAAGGGAGCAGCGCAGTTGTAGATGGGTATCGTAGGAACTGTCTTATTATTAGCCACAGAGGCGGCAGAAGCAGAATCGCCAGGCGGTTTTGGTCTAGACTTTAACATTCTTGAAACCAATATAATTAACCTGGCAATTCTAGTTGGTGTTTTATTTTACTTTGGGCGTAAAGTTATCAGTAACACCCTCAGCGAGCGACGCTCAAATATTGAAACTGCAATTCGGGAAGCTGAAGAGCGTGCTAAAGAAGCAGCAGCCCAACTTTCCGACGTGCAACAAAATTTGACCCAGGCACAAGCAGAAGCGCAACAAATCCGCAAAGCTGCCGAAGAAAACGCTCGTTCAGCTCGTGAAGTAATTTTGGCACGGGCGGCAGAGGAAGTGGAACGGATGAAAGAAACAGCTGCCCGTGATTTAGACACAGAAAGAGAGCGAGCATTTGCCGAGCTGCGGCAACGGGTAGTGGCCATGGCATTGCAAAAAGCCGAGTCAGAACTCCGCAGTGGAATTGGCGACGATGCTCAACAAGCATTGATTGATCGTAGTATCGCGCTACTGGGAGGCTAGGAATGACAAGCAATGCGGGATTAACAGAAGTAGCCTTGCCTTATGCAGAGGCTTTGATGTCGGTAGCGCAATCAAATAATTTGACAGAAGAGTTCGGCGAAGATATTCGTGCTTTGCTGAACTTGTTGTCTAACAGTGAGGAACTACAACAGTTTCTCAATAACCCATTTATCCAAACAGAGGATAGAAAAGCAGTTCTCAACCGGATTTTGGGTGAAGGTGCTAACACTTACTTCCGTAATTTTTTAATGTTGTTGGTAGATAGACGACGCATTCTATTGTTGAAAGATGTTTGCCGACAATATTTAGCACTGTTGCGGCAACTCAAACAAACAGTGTTAGCAGAAGTGGTTTCTGCTGTTCCTCTGAGCGAAGACCAGTCCTCAGCAGTCAGACAAAAGGTCATCGCCATGACCAATGCTCGCGAAGTAGAACTAGAAACCAGAATCGACCCTGACATTATTGGTGGTGTGATTATTAAAGTAGGTTCTCAGGTAATCGACGCTAGTTTGCGGGGTCAACTGCGTCGCCTGTCTTTGCGCTTAACAAGCGCCTAAGTGAATTTTGGATTTTGCGAAAAGTTTGAGCGCAGGTTTCCTCCGTACTCTAACGAGAAGCCGCGCAAAGCGCGTCTACGCGAAGCGTCCCGGAGGGAACTTCAAAGCTTTTCAAGACGGATTTTGGATTGGCGAATTGTTGGTAGACAAAGCATAGTTATTAACTACTTAATACTAACCGCTAACTCTAAAACCTAAAATTCTTCTTAACTCCTGTTGTCTCACCAAAAAGCAAAATAGACAAATGGCAATTAGCATCAGACCTGACGAAATTAGCAGCATTATTCAGCAACAAATCGAGCAATACGACCAACAAGTCAAAGTAGCTAACGTTGGTACAGTTCTTAGTATAGGTGATGGTATTTCCCGTGTTTATGGTCTAGAAAAGGCCATGGCTGGGGAACTGTTGGAATTTGAAGATGGTACAGTCGGCATCGCCCTCAACTTAGAAGAAGATAACGTTGGTGCGGTTTTGATGGGTGAAGGTCATGCGATTCAAGAAGGCAGCACCGTTACCGCGACTGGTAAAATCGCTCAGATTCCTGTAGGCGAAGCTTTGATTGGACGGGTTGTGGATGCTTTGGGTCGGGCAATTGATGGTAAAGGTGAAATCAAGACAGCAGAAAGCCGTTTACTTGAATCTGCCGCACCTGGTATTGTCGCCCGTCGATCAGTACATGAACCGATGCAAACAGGAATCACCGCGATCGACGCCATGATTCCCATCGGTCGTGGTCAACGAGAATTGATTATTGGCGACCGTCAGACCGGGAAAACAGCGATCGCAATTGACACAATCATCAACCAAAAAGAAGAAGATGTTATTTGTGTTTATGTTGCGATCGGTCAAAAAGCCTCTACTGTCGCCAACGTCATCCAGACTCTGCAAGACAAAGGCGCACTAGATTACACCGTTGTTGTTGCTGCTAGCGCCAGTGAACCTGCATCTCTACAATACCTGGCTCCTTATACTGGGGCATCAATTGCTGAGTACTTCATGTACAAAGGCAAAGCTACCCTAGTAATTTACGACGACCTCTCCAAACAAGCCGCAGCTTATCGTCAAATGTCCTTGCTGTTGCGTCGTCCACCCGGACGGGAAGCTTATCCTGGAGACGTATTCTACCTCCACTCCCGCTTGTTGGAACGAGCAGCGAAACTAAGTGACGAATTGGGTAAAGGTAGCATGACCGCCCTCCCAATTATCGAAACCCAAGCAGGTGACGTATCTGCTTATATTCCCACTAACGTGATTTCGATCACTGACGGTCAGATATTCTTGTCTTCTGACTTGTTCAACGCTGGTATTCGTCCCGCTATTAACCCCGGTATTTCCGTATCCCGTGTAGGTTCTGCGGCTCAAACCAAGGCAATGAAGAAAGTTGCTGGTAAGTTGAAGCTAGAATTGGCTCAATTTGACGAATTACAAGCTTTCTCTCAATTTGCTTCTGATCTTGATAAAACCACTCAAGACCAGTTGGCACGGGGTCAGCGCTTGCGGGAACTTCTTAAACAGCCCCAAAACTCTCCTTTAGCAGTGTATGAGCAAGTAGCCATTCTTTATGCTGGTCTGAACGGTTATTTAGACGACATTCCTACCGATAAAGTGACTACCTTCGCCAAGGGTCTGCGGGAATACCTAAAGACCAGTAAACCTCAGTATGTACAAGGCGTGCAAACACAAAAAGCACTGGGTGACAGCGAAGAAACAGCTTTAAAGGAAGGTATTAACGAATACAAGAAAACCTTCTTGGCAACAGCATAGGTAGTCATTGGTCATTGGTCATTGGTCATTGGGTAAATAACTCATGACTAATGACTAATGACTAAGGACTAAGGACTAATGACTAAGGATAAAGATTATGGCTAATCTCAAAGCAATACGCGATCGCATTCAATCGGTAAAAAATACCAAAAAAATTACAGAAGCCATGCGGCTGGTGGCTGCTGCAAGGGTACGTCGCGCCCAAGAGCAGGTATTAGCCACTCGTCCCTTCGCTGATCGTCTAGCCCAGGTACTCTACGGTTTACAAGCTCGTTTACAGTTTGAAGACGCTAACTCGCCTTTGCTCAAGAAACGAGAAGTTAAGTCAGTAGGACTATTGGTTGTTTCAGGCGATCGCGGTCTTTGTGGCGGTTACAATACCAACGTCATCAAGCGTGCGGAAAATCGCATCAAAGAACTCAAAGCAGAAGGTATAGATTATAAGTTGGTGTTGGTAGGACGAAAAGCCGCACAGTACTTCCAACGTCGTGAGCAACCAATTGATGCAGTCTACACTGGTTTAGAACAAATCCCAACCGCCGGAGAAGCTTCTAATATTGCCAATGAGTTGCTTTCCCTGTTTCTATCAGAAAGCGTAGATCGTGTCGAATTGATTTACACTCGCTTTGTGTCTCTGGTTAGTTCTCGACCAGTAGTGCAAACTTTGCTTCCTCTCGACACCCAAGGTTTGGAAACCGCAGATGACGAAATCTTTCGTTTGACTACTCGTGGCGGTCGATTTGAAGTCGAACGGCAAAAAGTCACTGCCCAAACTCGCGCTTTACCTCGCGACATGATCTTTGAGCAAGATCCAGCACAAATTTTGGATTCTCTACTGTCTCTGTATTTGACCAACCAATTACTACGGGCGTTACAAGAATCCTCAGCTAGCGAACTAGCCGCACGCATGACAGCGATGAGTAATGCTAGCGATAATGCTGGAGAATTGATTAACAGCCTGACTTTGTCTTATAACAAAGCACGGCAAGCCGCAATTACTCAGGAAATTCTTGAGGTTGTGGGCGGCGCTCAAGCACTAGCCTAAGAAAAGATTTTAGATTTTAGATTTTAGATTTTAGATTTTAGATTGGAATTAGTACAGATTTTTTAATCAAAAATCCAAAATCCGAAATCTAAAATTTTGAGTCGCAAATTGAAAAACTCCAAACTATAATAGGAGTATATGATCTTCATGGGTCCGTACCGGTTTTGACAGGCTGGCGAAAGCTACTCTGTGATTCAGGTCGAGAGTGAGTCATCTCTCGGAAATCCAAGGCTCAAAAAAAAAGTAAATGCGAACAACATCGTAAAATTTGCTCGTAAGGAAGCTCTTGTAGCTGCCTAATAGCCTCTTATAGGTTCGAGCGCTTCTAGTCTGACTCCGTTAAGGGCTAGAGGCAAACCCCAACGGATGCGCTAATAAGTTCCCTCTGGTGGACTTAGTAGCAAAGACTTTACCAGAGCATCCTACCGTTCGGGATAATGAACGTTCCCCGCCTTGAGGGTAAGAAAGGCTAAACCTGTGAATGAATAGAGAGTCAATACCCAGTTTGGACAGCAGTTCGATTCTGCTCGGATCCACTAAATAAAAATCAAGTCCACCTAATTATTTTAGGTGGATTTTGTTTATTCGGTACTCTGAATCAGTGGCGGGATTGCTCTGACGGGAAATTGCACTCCTGACGCACCCCACCAATTGGATGTTTTTTGATTTGGAAGTCACTAAGGCGATCGCGATCAAAGACCCAAACTGGGCGTTATTTGATCATATATTATACTACATTGTATTACAATATAAAAGTGATTTTGAGATTTCTGTATATCTATCGAAAAATTATTTCAACCAGGTAGAATCATGAACAACAATCAATTAAAAAATTGGGAAGAAAAAGTACTGAATAATTATCTTGATGGTACACAATTAAAGGAAATCCCTGCTTCTCGAAAAAAACGCTTAGTTGTACTGAGGTGGTTAGTCAAAAAATTTGAAGAAAAAGTGACTTATACTGAACGCCAAGTCAACGAAATTATCTCTCAGCATCACTCTGACTATGCGACACTACGACGGGAAATGATTGGTTATCAACTTATGGAAAGAGAAAAGGGTTTCTACTGGCGATTACCAGCAGCACTGTGGAAGTCAGAAAATGAAATCACGTCAAATTAAAAACGTGAAATTAAAGCCTGCTGAAAGCCGCTTTTTCTCTACATGTGAATTGCCAGCGTGTAGTTTTGCATAGCCCCATAAACAAAAAAGGGTAGGATTTCACCCACCCTCACTAAAGATTATTCAAAAATTATTCTGTTGCAAATTAACCCAACAATTCTTTTGCCTTTGCGACTACATTATCAACGGTGTAGCCGAATTTCTCCATGATTGTACCACCTGGTGCAGAAACACCGAAGCGATCAACGCTAATCATTGCGCCTTCATCACCCACGTAACGACACCAACCGAAGCTAGAAGCAGCTTCAACAGCTAAACGCTTTTTAACTGCTTTGGGTAACACTGATTCGCGGTAGGATTGGCTTTGAGCCTCGAACAGTTCCCAAGAAGGCATGGAAACAACACGAACTTTCTTACCTTCTGCACGAAGTTTAGTGGCAGCATCAACGCACAGAGGTACTTCGCTACCTGTACCAATAAGGATGATGTCAGGAGTACCTTCGCTATCAGAAAGAATGTAAGCGCCTTTGGTAACACCTTCAATACTGCTTCCTTCTAGTTGGGGCAGGTTTTGCCGTGATAATGCCAGCAGGGTAGGGCGGTGTTGATTGGCATTTTCAATGGCGACTTTGTAAGCACCAGAGGTTTCAGTACCGTCGGCGGGACGAATCACCGTCAGGTTAGGAATAGCCCGTAGAGAAGGGATGGTTTCGACTGGTTGGTGGGTAGGGCCGTCTTCACCCAAACCGACGGAGTCGTGAGTCATAACATAAATGACTCCAGCTTGAGACAATGCCGAAAGGCGAATTGCAGCTCGCATGTAGTCGGCAAAAACCAAGAAGGTGGCGCAGTAGGGAATTAACCCGGAACCATGCAAAGCAATACCGTTACAAATCGAACCCATACCATGTTCGCGTACACCGAAACGGAGGTTACGATTTTGGTACTGTCCTTTTTGGAAGTTACCTGCTCCCTTAAGTTCTGTAAGGTTGGAGTGGGTGAGGTCAGCAGAACCACCGATCATTTCTGGTAGCACAGGTGCTAGGGCGTTGAGGGTCATTTCGGAAGTTTTCCGAGTGGCGATCGCCTTACTTCCTGGTTCGTAGGTGGGTAGTGCTTTTTCCCAGCCTTCTGGCAATTTGCCACTGATTTGCCGCTCAAACTCAGCCGCTTCCTGGCCATACTTAGCTTTGTAATCAGCAAAAACTTTTTTCCACTGGCTTTCGTAATCAGCACCCCGTTCTACAGCCTTACGGAAGTGCTTGAGAGCATCTTCTGGGATGTTAAATGGTTCGTGTTCCCAACCCAAGTTATGACGAGTAGCTGTTACTTCGTCACCACCAAGGGCAGCACCGTGAACACCTGCGGTGTTTGCTTTGTTGGGGGAACCGTAACCAATGGTGGTACGGACTTTAATCATAGACGGCTTGTCAGTGACGGCTTTCGCAGCTGCGATCGCTTTGTCAATTGCTTCTAAGTTGGTGTCGCCATCGCTTACAACTTGCACGTGCCAGCCGTACGCTTCAAAACGCTTACCTACATCTTCGGTGAAGGAAATGTCGGTAGAACCGTCGATAGAGATGTGGTTATCATCGTACAGGGCAATTAGTTTACCCAAGCCCAAGTGTCCTGCTAAAGAACAGGCTTCACCAGATACACCTTCCATGTTGCAACCATCACCCAAGATCACATAAGTGTAGTGGTCAACAATTTTGGCATCGGGTTTATTGAACTTTGCGGCGAGATGAGCTTCTGCCATTGCTAAACCGACCGCATTGGCAATTCCTTGTCCTAAAGGCCCGGTAGTTACCTCTACACCTGGCGTTTCAAAATTTTCTGGATGACCAGGAGTTTTTGAACCCCATTGACGAAATTGTTTGATATCCTCTAGCTGAACGCTGTCGTAACCAGTCAAGTGGAGTAGGGCATACTGCAACATACAGCCGTGACCAGCAGATAAGACAAAGCGATCGCGGTTGAACCAATAAGGATTTTTGGGATTAAACCGCATAAACCGATCCCACAGCACAAATGCCATTGGTGCTGCGCCCATTGGCAGTCCTGGATGACCAGACTTGGCTTTTTCTACGGCATCAATTGCCAAAAAGCGTATCGAATTGATACAAAGTTCTTCAAGGGTTTGGGTTGCAACAGCCATAATTTAAGATTGTTTTTAACGACGGGTTAGCACTCTTTTAACAGTTAACAGTTACCAGTTATCAATAAAGAACCCATTTTCGCTTTGATTTAAGTCCCCGACTAAATGGTCGAAGGCTTTAGATGGTGAGGGATCTAACGCCCACCATCTGCCTGTTCACTGATAACTGTTCACTGTTCACTGATTTCAGCTTCTTTCGCCTGCTGGGGATCAAAATTCCCCACGATAGTATCATCATCCCATTGGTACTTGTTGACAAACAAGCCGTAGAATTGAGGATTTTTTATTTGGGATTTTAGGATTATTCTAGGAAGGATTAGCCTTAATATTCAGTTGTTAAAGGGACGGAATGATTTGAGCAGGGTGTCGGAGACAATACGTTATTTGTGGGGATCGGGGACACGGGGAACGGGGAAGTCGAATCAACTCCTCAGAAACACTGTACAAACCCCTTTATTTATTGAGATCGAAATAGAAATATTTGAAACCAGACTGTAGCCCTTGATATTTCAATAAATCTTTTTCAAATCCCTTATTAAAATTAAGGGGATTTCCCGATCCCCGATTCGCGATCCTCTGTCCCCTTTTAATTCCTAAATATATTTTTTAAATGCTAGCGTCACATTGTGACCACCAAAACCGAAAGAATTGGATAGTGCTACCTCAACGCGTGCAGTGCGACTGACGTTTCCTACGTAGTCCAAATCACATTCCGGATCAGGGTTTTCCAGGTTAATTGTGGGTGGCAAACCGTCGTTGGCGATCGCTAGTACTGTTGCTACTGCTTCAATACCACCAGAACCACCCAATAGGTGACCTGTCATGGATTTAGTAGAACTAATTGCTACTTTGTAGGCATGATCACCTAAAGCCCTTTTCATTGCTGCGGTTTCAGTCGAATCGTTGGCTGGGGTGCTAGTACCATGGGCATTGATGTAACTCACCATTTCGGGAGTTATTCCCCCATCTTTGAGTGCTAACTGTATGGCTCTGGCAGCTCCTTCACCACCGGGTACGGGAGATGTGATATGGTAAGCGTCACAAGTCATACCATAACCGACGATTTCGGCATAAATTCTCGCACCACGACTGATGGCGTGTTGCATTTCTTCCAGAATTAAGATTCCTGATCCTTCGCCCATGACAAACCCATCACGGTCTTTATCAAAAGGACGGCTAGCGTGAGCAGGGTCATCATTGCGAAACGAAAGTGCTTTGCAAGCGGCAAAGCCAGCAAGAGATAGGGGTGTAATAGCTGCTTCTGCTCCTCCGCAAACCATTGCCTGAGCATATCCGCCTTGAATCAGGCGAAAAGCATCTCCTATGGAGTTAGAACCAGCAGCACAGGCTGTCACTGAGCAAGAATTAGGCCCTTTGGCACCAATGTGAATTGCTGTTAATCCCGCAGCCATGTTGGCAATCATCATCGGAATCATGAACGGGCTACACCGATCTGGACCACGGTTTAGGTAAACCGTTTGCTGCTCTTCCATTACCTTGAGACCACCAACGCCAGAACCAATAATTACACCTACTTGTTCAGCATTCAGGTCGTTAATAGTTAACCGCGCATCCGCTAGAGCCTGTTTTGCCGCCGAGACGGCAAATTGAGAAAATCTATCCATGCGCTTGGCTTCTTTACGATCCATGTAATCGTGCGGATCGTAATTTTTTACCTCGCCAGCAATACGGCAAGCATGTTGCGAAGCATCAAACAAAGTAATTTCGCCAATGCCATTGCGTCCGCTTACCAATCCTTCCCAATATTCGGCTGGTGTGTTACCAATCGGTGTAATCGCGCCAACACCAGTTACAACAACGCGTTTACGTATCAAATCTGTCATGACTTAAGTTACAAGTGGCTCTCCGGCAGGACAAAATAGGGATTGGGTATAGGGCATTAGGAATTGCAAATCGGGCATTGGGGATTAAGAGTTGGGAGTTGGGAATTGGGCTTTATGTAATTTTTACCATGCACAATGCCCTATGCACCATGCCCTATACCCTATACCCTATGCCCTATGCCCTAACCTCTCTATGCGGATGTAGCAACTTCTTTGTCGATGTAATCCAATGCTTCTTGAACTGTGGTAATTTTTTCGGCAGCTTCATCAGGAATTTCGATATCAAATTCTTCTTCTAAAGCCATTACTAACTCAACAGTATCTAGGGAATCAGCGCCTAGATCATTGGCAAAATTAGCTTGTGGTGTAACCTCTTCGGGTTCAACACCCAGTTGCTCCACGACGATTTCCTTAACTTTTTCAAAAATGTCCGCTTGGCTCATAGATTTAATTCCTCAACCAGTTGCTATAGTCCGCTCTTTATGGGTTACATGGTTTTGAGCATATACATCTTAATCCGAAAGGGCGATCGCATACACCCTTTTAAACAATTCTGTTTTGCAATTCTTACTAAAATTTTTTCAGAACTACGCCCCAACACCAACAGTCTTGCAACCAAAACTAATTAAGTGATGATCAAAGGGATAATAAAACAGTTATTGTCGAGGGATGATACCTCATAACTTACAATATCTATGCTATCCCATACATTGAAATACGCTTACTACCCAGGTTGTGTTGCTCAAGGGGCTTGTCGGGAACTTCATCAATCTACAGTAGCCTTGAGTAAAGCATTAGGCATTGAACTTATTGAACTCAAAAAAGCTGCTTGCTGTGGTTCTGGCACTTTTAAAGAAGATTCTCAACTTTTAGAAGATACTGTCAATGCTCGAAATATTTCTTTGGCAGAAGAATTAAATTTACCTTTGCTGACTCATTGCAGTACTTGTCAAGGTGTCATTGGCCATGTTGACGAACAGCTCAAAGAATGCCAAAAAACAAATCCGGCTTATGTTGGACAAGTTAACAGCTTGCTTCAAAAAGAAGGCTGTTCACCTTATCGAGGAACGACACAAATCAAACATTTGCTTTATGCTCTCGCCAGAGATTATGGCTTAGAGGAAATTCAACAACGGGTTAGCCGTAAATTAACAGGACTCAAATGTGCTGCTTTTTATGGCTGTTATCTCCTGCGCGCTCAAAAATTTATGGCTTATGATGACCCCTTCCAGCCAGAGACAATGGAAAATCTGTTTCAAGCGGTAGGAGCTACACCCATTTATTACAGAGGTCGTACACAATGTTGTGGTTGGCCTCTTGCCAGTTATGCTACCACCGAGTCCTTCAAAATGGCTGGTAAGCATATTCAAGAAGCCATAGAAGCAGGTGCTGATTGTATAGTGACACCTTGTCCTTTGTGTCATCTCAACCTAGATTCTCGTCAACCAGAAGTCGAAAAGGTGATTGGACATAAACTGAGTTTGCCAATTCTACACTTACCACAGTTAGTTGCCTTAGCGATCGGCATTAGTCCCAAAGAACTAGGTTTGGAAAGACACATAGTTTCTACTCAGCCAGTCTTGGAGAAATTAGGGGTTTAGGAGTGTATGGGTGTAGGGGTTAGGGGAAAATAACTATTAACCCTTGACCCTTGAACACCACATCAATCAATTTTGATCAAGCGGTTTTCCCATTGGTGTCACTGTAACTTCTGGAGTAGAAGGTATATTTATTGATTGTGATGTTGGTTTTTGGGTAGGTGGAGGGGTAAAAATAGGTGCTGATGTCGTCTCCGGAGATGGTGGTTCAAAAGTTGGCATTGGCGAAGTTGTAGGAGATGGCAAACTAAATCTAGGAGTTGGCGCTGGTGTAAAGTTGATGTTTGGTTCAGTTTCTACAGATGGTGTTGATTCTAAAGTAGCAGTGGGTGTGGGTGTAGATATAGGTTTGCTTGATTGCTGAGGCTGCTCGAATTCTGGTTTTGGAAATGTTGGTTTCAGTGCTGGATCTATTCTGGGCTTAGTTGGTTTTAAAGGTGACAGTGTGGGGATTTCTGAAGCTGTGGGTTTGGCAATGGGAGATGGTGTGAAGGTGACTTTGGATTTGGGGTGGGCTAATGGTTCAGTTGTTAGTTGAGGTAATTTAATCTCAGGTTGATTAGGTGAGGATGCCAAATGGCTCGAATAAAACCAAGCTAACAATCCACCGGAAGCCAAAATTCCGGTAGTAATAACCCCTTGTGGTGAAAGTAAAAAGTTTTGCCGCAGAGGCCCAGATAAAGGTGCAGCTTGTCCCTCTACTATGTTCATCCGAGTTAATGGTGAAACTGAGGAGGAAGATAAAGGGTAGACGTGTTTTTCTTTAATCTTGTTAGCAACTTGCTTATTAATAACAGGTTGAGAATCGTTTTTTGTCGAGTCAACTTTTGATTGTTGAACAGGCTGATGACCTTTTTTTGTGCTGTGATTTTGAGAGTTGGGGCTATTTTCGATTTTTGGCTGGATGGAAGGTTCACTGCTACCATTCTGTAAATGTTGAGACTGGGGAACTGATACTGATAAAGATGAAGGAAGCAAATTGAAATTTTGGCGAGTGAGTGCTAATCCTGTAAAATCACTCAAAGCTTCTCGTAATTCTAAAGCTCTGGTAAAGTATCTAAAGGCTATGCTGTTTTCTTCTAAACACAGAGCGCGAGTACCAAGTTGATGTAAAGCCCAAGCTTCAGAGGCTTTGTCTCGTTCGGCTTGAGATGCTTGCAGTCCACGTTGCAGCACATGTTCCCACAAACCCCAACGCTTACTTAAAGCTAGCAAACCTTCTACTGCTTTTGCTAAATGTAAAACAACTTGCCAACGGCTAGCTCTAACTGACACTTCTAGTATTTGGACGATCGCATCAATTTTTGTGAGTAAAGTTTGTGGTTGCTGATTATACAACTGTGTCCAATCGATAAAGTAAGCGATCGCGTTTTCTAATGGTGTTCCTAATTTCCAGGCTGGCGGTAGTATTTCTCGGATTGTCTTGTTGCTGATGCGATACCGATAATCCTCCAGTTTAATCAGATAACGCCGTTGCAAATTTTCTAAAATTTCAGAGATGTCTGGTTGTTTTGTAATCGCTGCAATTTCTTCCTCTGACAACCCCACCTCACCCATGACTGCGAAAATTTCCAAAACGTCTCTATGGGGGTGTGGTAACAACTCGATGATTTGTTGAATAAGATAGATGCTAGCTTGAGAATTTGGTAGTTGACTGACAATTTCAGCCAGCGATCGCTTTTCTGTTAATGCGTAAGCGATCGCCAATTGCAAATGCATCGGGTTTCCCTTGAGGATAATACACAGGGATCTAGCAGCAGGTAGTTCCTCTATGGTTAGAGAACGCCCCATTTTTGTTTCAACAAAAATTAAGGCATCCTGAATAGACACTCCAGAAAGTTCAGTAGAGTATGCTTGTTGGCGGAGACGTTGTTTTGCAGAAGCAACCATAAAAGTACAGTTGCTAACAGTATTTCTCAACTGTTGCACTTCATCTTGAATAAGTTGAGCGTCGTCATCTAGTATGACTAGTGCGTGTTTGTCCTGAATTTGTTGCTGTATTTCGTCATCTGTGGGTTTATAAGGGATATCACTTTCATAGAAAGCTTCCCAAATGGATTGCAGTAAATCACTGACATAGGGGTGATGAGCAGATAGATTAATGACACCATCGCTGAACACAGAATTAGCTTCTAGTTCTGATGCCAAATAACGCAATAAAAAACTTTTGCCAAAACCCGGCGGACTATAAAATTCTACTGCTTGTCGAGATCTTAAAGTTGCGATCGCCTCATTGATCGGTTTTTCACGCTCTAGAAGTTTCTCGCTCGGAGGCTGACGTGTCAATACTGGTGCAGAAATTTCTCGCAAACTCGGTTGTTCTTGTGTGATTGCTGATTCTGCGATCGCACCTTGGCTAGAACCAATTTTGAGAGTGTACTGACCAACAACCAATGTATGATTGGTATCTGTCCGTATATTTGCTATTAAATTGCTGTGCGGCATAGATTTTTTCTCAATCATTAAATCGATTTTTACTTCATTTACCGCGATCTTGCTACTTACGTAGATACATATATTACATTATCTAAATTTACGTAACCAAGTGTTCCAGTGTTTGTAGTTGACCAAAAATAATGGGATACAAGCCCCGTCCTTCTAGGACGGCTTTTTATTGATCAGTTCATCAACATAATCCCTTAACTTGTTTTGCCAGTCAGGGACATCTTTAAGCGCTTCTTTTTGTCCAATCCTTCCCCTAAAACAGATGGGACTGTCGGCTAATGGATTCTCACTTGTAAAACCTAATTTATGTTTTTTCTGGAAAGTCATTGTATAGCTTTGTATATATGTGTATACTAATAGTTGTATCACAATTAAGGAACTCATGAAAGCCAGATTTCAGTATCGTTTCTATCCAACCGACCAACAACAACAGAGTTTAGCTCAGTTGTTTGGTTGTGTTCGTGTGGTGTGGAACGATGCGCTGGCCATCTGCAAACAGTCCGAAAAGCTTTCTAGTAACAACGACTTACAAAAGTTAGTGATTACGCAAGCTAAAAAGACTGATGAACGTTCATGGTTGTCTGATGTTTCTAATATCCCGTTGCAACAATCTGTTGCTGATTTGGGAGTTGCGTGGCTAAACTTTTTCGACTCCCTTAAAGGTAAACGCAAAGGTAAAAAGGTTGGCAGTCCTAAATTCAAAAAGAAGACGCAAAGACAATCAGCGCGATTTAGAATTGGTGGATTTTCAATCAAAGGAGAAGAAGTATATCTAGCCAAAATTGGTAATGTTAAGCCTATTTGGTCAAGATATCTACCATCCGCGCCTAGCAGTGTAACTGTTATTAAAGATTGTGCTAACCGCTATTTTCTCAGCTTTGTTGTAGAGGTCGAGCCTATTCGTACTGACGCCAAAAACCAAAGCATTGGTATTGATTTAGGGATTAAAACCTTTGCCGTCATGAGCAATGGGGATAAGGCAATAAGTCCTGATTATTCAAACAAAGACCGCAAAATTCGCAAGCTACAGCGTAAGCTAGCAAGACAACAAAAAGGGTCAAAACGTCGTGAAATTACCCGCTTAAGAATTGCCAAACAACACAATCAACTTGCAGATAAGTACATGGACATTAAAAAACAGCCAACCTTGGCACAGCCCTTTAGGGGCTGTGCCGCCCATACCGACAGTCTTTGAAACAAACAGATAACTCATAAAGGTTGGCTGTTTTTTCAGGTGGATCTACTTACCCGAAAAGATTTCCTGCACAAACTATCAACCAAAGTAGTTAGTGAGAACCAAGCTATTATTTTGGAAGACTTAAATGTGTCGGGAATGGTTAAAAATCGCAAGTTAGCAAGAGTGATTAGCTTGCAGGGGTGGCGAGAATTCCGTGTGCTTTGTGAGGCTAAATCCGAAAAACTTAATCGAGATTTCAGAGTAATTAGCAGATGGGAACCCACAAGCCAAACTTGTTCTTGCTGCGGGTATCGTTGGGGCAAAATTGATTTATCTGTTCGCTCAGTATTGTGCTTGAATTGTGGGACTGAACACGACCGAGATGAGAATGCAGCAAAAAATATAAACAAAGTCGGGATAGGGCATTGCCACGACTCTAAACGGACACGGAGGAATTGTAAGACTACTTCGGTAGCAGAATCCATTGAAGTGTCAAGAATCACCGTTCGTTTACGACGGTAAGTATGTCAAAATTTCTCGGACACCTATAAAGCAATACGCTTGGTGTTAAGCCCACAATTCTTTGTACCAGATGTGTAGCAAGATCCCCCAGGATAATTTCGCGTCTCTAACACCAAGCGTATTGACCTATAAAGGGTGTAGCTCGCAATTGGACAGCACACTATCCCTACCTTGTAGAAGGATGGGGAATTCCGCCAAAGAAGGTAAATTATTTTTTTGA
>NZ_JCACKS010000206.1:31593-53331 GCF_059505505.1 Pelatocladus sp.
GCTTGGCGAAATGATTTTTGAGCTTGGCGAAATGATTTTTGAGCTTGGCGAAATGATTTTTGAGCTTGGCGAAATGGTTTTTGAGCTTACCTACAGGGTAGATATTAAAATACCAAGTTCATAAAGCAGCAAATGCAGGACGATGCTCAATCCAAGGTTTTGCAGTTTCTATTTGAGCGGCTAAACTGATGAGAATGGCTTCAGCAGCAGGTTTACCAATTAGCTGCACACTTATAGGTAAGCCATTGGCGTCAAAACCAACGGGAAGTGCGATCGCAGGTAAGCCAGTTGCATTCGCTACTGGACAAGGAGCAATCCAATTGACAATATTTTGAAATGTTTCTTCCGGGCTGAGGTGCGCCCATTCTCCCACGCGAATAGGTGAATGTAAATATACTGGTAAAATGAGTATATCTACGGTGTCAAAAAAAGCGACGATTTGCCGTGACACCATCTGCATTTGATATACTGCTTGCAGGTATTCACCAGCAGAACCACTACGTGCAAGTAACCAACGATTCACTGGTTGCAAGGCTTCTGGGGGAAGACCCGAAGCGGCTACACCAGTTTGCCATACGACCTGAAATGGTTCTACCAAACCGCTAAAATCTGGACTTTTTTCTTCAACTGTGTGACCTAGTTCTGCTAATAATTTTACTGTTTGCAGAACGCCCTGCTGACAATTGGCGTCGGCTGTGCCAATAGGTGGAATTGCTGTAGCATAGGCAACACGTAGCTTACCAATTCTTTCTTTACTGGCAACGAGAAAAGATGGTTCAGGATCGCTTAACCAGTAGGGGTCGCCTGTGACATAGCCAGACATAACATCTAAAAGGGCTGCTGCATCAGCAACAGTGCGAGCAATTGGGCCGTTAGTAGCAATTCCACTGAGGCGATCGCCTACAGGTGCATGAGTGACTCGTCCTCTAGCTGGCTTGATTCCCACTAATCCACAACAAGCCACCGGGCCACGAATTGAACCACCACCATCAGAACCTTGAGCGATCGCACATAATCCAGCTGCAACTGCTGCGGCTGCACCACCACTAGATCCACCGGGAGTGTATTCTAAATTCCAAGGATTTCTAGCTGGTGGAAAACCCGTAGGTTCTGTGTAAGGAAATGAACCAAGCTCTGAAGTGGCAGTTTTACCAAGAAGAATAAAACCTGCTTGCTTAATCCGTGTGACTACACCATCATCAAAGTCAGGAATGTTGTTAAGTAACGCCGGATTACCAAAGTTACAAGGAACACCAGCTACAGGATTGAGGTCTTTGATTGAAATTGGCACACCAAAAAACGGTGGTAATTCCTTGCTATTTACCAACATTTCTGTTTTGGCTTTCGCATCAGCGATCGCTTGTTCTGCTGTCACCGTAAAATAACTTCCCAGTTGGGGATTGAGGCGTTGAATCCGTTCTAGATATATCTGCACTAACTCTAATGGTGACACTTCCCGATGTCGGATTAACCGTGCTTGTTCCAGGGCTGGGGTAAAGGCTAAGTCTATTGAGTTCATTTGATTATTAAGTAGATAGTTGTGTTTATTATTAGCGTTTTCTAAGTAATTTTTTACCTAAAATTGTTAGTTTATCAGGAATTTAGGGAACTTTAAATATATAGCTCTTAATATTTACCATTCATACAGCTTTCTGAGGGGAGCATCCCAATTTTTGAAAAATATATTTGTCATTCTGAGCGTAACGAAGCGGAGCGAAGAATCTCAAGTCTTGAATTGGTCTTGAGATGCTTTATTATGCTATCGATCCATTTAGTATGACAGTCAATTTAAACATTTGGAATGCTCCCCTTTCTGAGTTCTAAAGGAGGTGGTTTCGCTATTAATTTAGCTACAACTCCACTTCATAGACATTTTCATCGTAGTGCATCAATCTTAAAAAAATCCTAAAGGCATATTTATGGCAGACTTAGAAAAGCTAGTTAATGAACTACTACACCTTGCTGACAGTCTTAAGCTTACGATTGGCAATACTGATCAAATTAAAAATGAAATCATACGCATAACTAATGTTCAAGAGCAAATCTGTAACATTAGAGAAGTTATTGAGGAAGAATTGGGATTTGAGAAAATAAAAAACTTTGCAATGAAAACACTACCTTTTATAGGGACAGTGGCTAGTATTTTTATTCCTGGTGGTTTTTTAGTAGATGCAGCTATTACAGGTAGCGCGGGTTTTATCGCAGAAAAATTTGGCAATCCAGAGACGGAAATTACTCTGAATGATTTACAAGAAAAAATTGAATCATGGCTTGAATGGTGTGATATTCTGAAAGAAATCTCAGAAGATATTTTAAAAAAGTACCAAATTATCAATCAAATTAAATTATATAGTAAGTTTTTCAGCTTACCTACTCAATTTCAAAATATTGATGATAGCCTAAGAATTAACTTAGCCTTTGGTAATTCCAATATTTTACAACAGCAAAAACAAAAAATTATTAATTTACAAAACCAATTGTTAAAAATACAGCAAATAATAAATGATATTATTAACTATATTGAAAATGATGATCAAGATATATTAAGAGTGGTAGTAGGTTTATCTGGTTTTTTTGGAGATTCTTATTTTGCAATAGAATGGTATGACGATGAACACGGATTAATTGTATCTAGTGATGATAAATTTAAAGCCGTAGCAGATGTCCTTGCTGAGTGTAAATATTTTAAAGAGAAAACAGGTACTTTAATTGTACAGGGCAATATTCTTAGAGGACAAGTAGAAGAAGCCATAAACTCTTTACAACAGAAAAATCAAAAAGTAGAACTTTCTCAAAGTAAAACAGTAACTTCTCTCTCTAATCTAGAACAAAAATCAAAAAAACAGACCAAATTAGGACATTTGATTTTATTGATGACTTCAAGTTTAGCAGCCTTAATTTTTGTTAGCCTGCTAGTCACCGAAAAATTACATCAGATACAGCAGATCGGCTTTCATTTAAATCAAGATGGAATTTATTTAACTAACCTAAAATCTGCTGAAAAACTTGGTATGGAAGCTGCTGTTATGGTGCAAAACCCACCACATCCTATAGAAGTTTGGCAGCAAGCAAAAGCTAAATGGCAAAAAGCATTACAGTTGTTAGAAACTATTCCAGAAGGAACATCAATTTCTGTTCAAGCAAAAAAGCAGTTAGTTAAATATCGTTTTAACTATGATGCCATTAACAAAAGATTGATGACTGAACAGAAAGCAATGACAAACTTACAACTTTCCCAAAAACTAGCAATGGAAGCTGCTATTATTGTGCAAAATCCACCACATCCTCCAAAAGTTTGGCAACAAGCAAAAGCTAAATGGCAACAAGCAATTGATTTATTAGAAGGCATACCTGACAGTGTATCTATATCTAATCAAGCTAAGGAGAAGCTTTATACATATAAAACTAACTACACCGCTATTAGTACACGGTTAGAAGACTAAAAATTTATATAATTTGAAACTATTCTTCTTTAATGCTGGTATTAAGCAAGGGTGTTTTCTTGGTAACAAATTAATCTGAGGAATATTTAGATTGTATTAAAACAAATGCGATCGCTTTCTTTCCTAGCTAGTTTATGATTTAAATCTAAATCGCTTCTGTTAGTTGATTGTTCAAGGTTTCAAGATCAATTTCGTAGCGTTGAAACAGGTCGCTCAAAATAGTCTTGTCTGTTTCAGCTAGACGGACTAAACCCCACAACAGATGCTCAGTCCCAATAGATTTCTTACCCTGAAGCCGAACGACTTGCAATGCAAGCTCTAGAATGAACTTACTCTGTGGGCTAAATTTTGGATTCTCGCGAGATTCAAAAGAATGTTCATTGGTTTCTATGTCCAGTGTCGCGCCATTTGCTCGAAGTAAACGAGCAGAGGTTGTAGTTGGATCAGCTAACAAGCCAGCAAACAGATGTTCTGGCTCGACTTGCGATTTCTGCGAACGTGCTACCTCATTTCGTGCAAACTTGACTGCGTTGATTGCTTTTTCGGTGAACCGCTCGAAACCAAACTCGAAACCAAAGTGATTTTTGAATCGCTCAACAAGTGTTTGCATAGAATTTTTTGCCTCGTAGATGAAAACGTCTTCAAGTGGAACGTTGAACAGACTAGCAATTTTGAAAGCCATGTCTAGGCTGGGGTCAAACTTGCCAGATTCAAAACCATTGACCGCCTGACGACTAACTCCTAACTTCCTGGCGAGGTCAGATTGTGACTACTGGTGCAGTTGCCGAAGTTCTTTCAGTCGGTTTTGCATAGCTTCGTTGATTCGTGGTCAAGTACTACTTTACATATTTGAACGCCAAAGCGTCAAGTTTCACTTAACAAAGATTGTTTAGATAATGTTTGGGGTAGTAGGAAATCCCATTGCGTACATACAAAGTTAGTGCGATCACTCATTTTTCACTTCTGTTTAAAGACGGGTATTCACGCCCAAAATCATCCGGTTTACCTCACTAACTTTTCAAGAAAGAATCGCCATCATAGATTTATAAATCAAAAGTTCAGAATTAAGGGCAATCAGGGGAGATTAAAAATGGCTATTATTCGTTGGCGGACTTACCCAGAAATTAATGCTTTCAACCGTCAAATGGATCAAATTTTTGATGATATGTTGCGAGTTAAACGTCAGCCAGAAATGACTTGGAAACCAGCAGTTGAACTCCAAAATACCAATGATAATCTAATTTTGCGAGTCCAAATCCCTGGTGTAGAAGCAAAAGACTTGGATATTCAAGTAACAAAAGAAGCAGTTGCGATTACTGGTGAAAACCGTTACGAAAACAAAGGTCAAATTCGTTCAGAATTCCACTATGGAAAATTCCAACGAGTGATTCCTCTACCAGTAGCAATTCAGAATGACCAAGTACAAGCAGAGTACAAAAACGGTATACTGACGCTGACATTACCTAAAGTTACAGAAGCGCGTCAGAAAGTAGTGAAAATCAATTTAGCAGATAACACTACTGAGCCAGTTGCAAAAGTAGCCCCAACAGAAGAACCCCAAGCTGCTTAATTTGCAATTGAGCAAATCAAAATTTTACCTTATTGGTTGGTTTGTGTGATGGAGATTAACCGCTTTCGTTTTCTAGAAATTAAATTCTAGATCGCGAAGGCGGTTTTTTTATATGTTTCCAATGGTAATGTCCACTCGATATAAAATAAAGTAGATAATTCTAAATTAGGTCTATTTTATTATCATCCAGCCCGCCTCATAATTAATTGGTGAGGCTAATAGCAAAACTCGGTTAAAACCGACTGTTGATTGGTACTTTAGTCAGTTTTAGAGGACTTCAACTATTAGCCGGTGAACTTTAGTTCAGGGCGGTTTATGTCTAAAATGAAATAGCCTTGATTCTGGGAGCATCCCAAATGTTCAAAACGCCTGCGATTGAAATCGCAGTCTGATAGCGAAAGTCGGCTTCAGCAGACTGTTTGATTTTATGAAGTCGTCTGAAGACGACTTGCGCTATTAGCAAAGGGTTTAAACCCTTTGCTTTACGGTATTTTGAAAAAATTGGGATGCTCCCCTGATCCTAAATTTTGACCAAAAATTCCCCAGAAAAATTTTGTCGGCTCAATCCAAAATCTAAAATCGGATGACTGTGTTATCTTCTGCTTTACCAACGATTAACATTCTCAAACAACTTACCAGTTCTGCTTGGATCGAACAGGCGATATCTAATTTAGATATTATCCTCCTCGACCACGCTCAATGCGAACGCAAAGCGGCTGGTGTGGCGTTGAACTTGATGTTTCGCTATCCTTCCAATGCGAAGATGGTGCGGGAACTCACCAAAATTGCTCGCGAAGAACTCGAACACTTCGAGCAAGTCAATCAATGGCTAGAAGATAAAAATATACCGATGCGCCCTCTGACACCGCCTCCCTATGGCGCAGGTTTAAAAGCCCAAATTCGCCCCAAAGAATCTGATCGCTTGTTAGATTCTTTGTTAGTCAGTGGATTAATTGAAGCTCGTAGTCACGAACGTTTGGGTTTATTAGCTACTCATTGTCCTGAGCCAAAATTAGCCAAATTTTATCACAGTTTGATGGCATCCGAAGCCCGTCATTTTGGAACTTACTGGGTGCTAGCTGATACTTATATTGACCGTGAAATTGTTAACAAAAGACTCGATGAATTAGCAATTATTGAGAGTGAATTGCTAGTGAATTTACATCCTGAACCGAGAATTCATAGTTAGGAACGGGGAACAGGGAACGAAGCTTGACCATTGACCATTGACTTTTTACTAATGACTAATCACTATTACAAAGATTTTTTGATTCGGAGTTGGGAAGAAGGCGATCGCATTCCTGCTTCAGAAGTTATCCGGTCTGTATTATCAGAATATAGTCTTGGTTGGGAGCCAGATGGTGCTGATCGAGATGTGTTGCAAGTCGAAGAATGTTACTTAGCCACTGGTGGAGAGTTTTGGGTAATTGAATACCAAAATCAAGTTGTGGGTACGAGTGCATATTACCCGATTCATCGAGGCGAAAAAGCTGTAGAAATTCGCAAAATGTATCTTTTGCCGATTGCTAGAGGTATAGGATTAGGGAAATATTTGTTACAAGAATTAGAGAGAGCGATCGCCAAGCGTGGTTTTCAGCAAATTTGGATTGAAACCGCCAGTGTTTTAGCAGAAGCAGTCAAGTTGTATGAAAGCAATGGTTACAAAGCTGCAAGAGGTGTAGAGACAACACGGTGCGATCGCGTTTATGTGAAAATTTTAACGGGCGACAATTGCGCCCGCAAGTCAACTGCGAGCTAATACTGAAAACTTAAAGATTTACTGATAATTGATAATTGATAATTGATAACTGTTAACTGATCAAGTCTCATCAGTCTCGTCTACGTAATTCAAAAAATCACCCGGTTGAGCGTTTAGTTGTTTACAAATCACTTCAACAGTTCCTCTGTCTGGATAAATATTTCTATCCCTCCAAAGCCTAAATGCAGTTGCTCTTGGTAGTCCAGTGATTTGCCAAAACTTGTTTGCGCTAGGAATACCTTTTTCTTTGCCAAATTCTTGAATTCTATTTGTTAATCCCATTTTCTTAGACTACTTCGGAATATACTTATTCATAATAAATTACAATATACCTGCATCTTGACTTGGAGCAACGGCGAGCAAGATGTTTTTGTTGACAAAGATGCTCAAGCCATCGCCCAAACACTAAGAAAAATCACAAAACCAATCTAAATTTCCATCCAGGGTGAGCAATGCTCACCCTACCGCTTCAGAGAAATATTTGTTACAAATGACCAATGACCAATGACCAATGAGAAATGATCAATTGGAAAAACCTACTCAACCTCTTTCTCCAATCTCATTGTCCTTTGTGTGAGCGTTCCACTTCCCAAGAATTATGTCCAAACTGTCTTCGCCAACTGCAAAAATGTCATAATCCCAACACCCATTCTTTACCGATATTTGCTTGGGGTGCATATGGCGGTATCCTCAAACGAGCGATCGCCACTATGAAATACGAAAATCACCCGGAAATTGCTCGTCCGTTGGGACAATTATTAGCAGAAGCATGGTTATCACATCGGAAGTGCGATCAGAATTTAGTAGTTGTTCCGATTCCACTTCACGTCGAAAAGCTCAAACAACGCGGGTATAACCAAGCTACACTCATCGCTCAAAGCTTTTGTGAAGTCACCGGATTACGATTAAAAAAACATGGTTTAGAAAGAATTAAAGTAACTGAAGCACAATTTGGCTTATCAGCATTACAGCGACAAGAAAACTTAACAGAAGCCTTTGGATTAGGGCAAGACTTGCGTGTATCTCCGAAAATCCCAGTACTATTACTAGATGATATTTATACCACAGGCGCGACTGCTAGGTCTGCTATCCAAACACTTCATCAAAGCGGTATATCTGTTTATGGTTTAGTGGCAGTTGCAACCACTGCTAAGTTTTTAAAACCTTGATAACTGATAACTGATAACTGATAACTGAATCATACGTGGGCAAGCTGTGCTAGAGACAACTATAATTAAGCCAATCGCGCTTAATTTGTGGGAAAACTTTTGGGGATGAGAAGTCAGGCTTTTATTGTAAGTTTAAAAAAAATTGCTTTCATTCCTGCCTCTTTGCTGGTAATTGGTATAAGTGCAACAGCAACTTTTGCTCAAGTTAACAAGTTGTACAATCCAATTCCTCTACCTGGCAGTTATGAAGTTTCTGATACACTGTCAGAAAAAGATATTCCCACAGGTCAGGGTGGATTTGCCCGTGACTATATGGTGAGTCTGAAAAAGGGTGATAATCTAGCGGTTGATCTCAGTTCGGAAAACTTTGATAGTATTGTGACTCTGTTGGGACCAGACGGTACAACAGTCGCAGAAAATGATGATGGCCCTGATGGTAGTAGTAATTCTTTGTTGTTTACCCGCATTGTAGAACCCGGAACTTACATCGTTCGCGTCCGGTCTTTCGGCGAAACTGGAGTAGGGACTTTTAAACTCAAGGTAACGCGATTGCAACCAGTTAAATAATTTTGGATTTTGGATTTTGGATTTTGAATTTGAGATTGAGAAAGATCCAAAATCTCAAATCAAATTATTGTCATCACGCATAAAAACAAAGCTTCAGTCCATTCCACGACAGCACCATAGGTATCGCCAGTATGTCCGCCTAGTTTGTGATTAAACCAGGCTCCAGTAATGATAGCGATCGCACTTCCACTAACTATCATTGCTACGGCAAAAAAGATTAGATTACGGTTAAGGAAAATTTGCCAGCTACTTAAAGCTACTAATAAAACTAGTGTTGGTAGCCAATCTTTGTATGAACGAATAGCTTGTTTATGAAAAGCTCCCTTACCAGTTGGTTTCAGATAAGGATAATGAGCGATCGCCATGACTTGTCCCCAGCGTCCCCACCCAGCAGCTGTCATGAGAATTAACCAACGGTTTTGTTCTAAATCTGTCAGTGCAGCTGTTTTAAGTAGTATCAAAGCGATCGCAGCCATTGCTCCAAATGCACCTGTGGCGCTATCCGCCATAACTTCTAGTCTACGTTGAGGATCACCCACAGCTAATCCATCAGCGCTATCCATTGCTCCATCTAAATGCAGTCCTCCAGTAATCGCAATCCAACCGCATACAACCAAAGCACTACGAGTTAGCGCTGTTATACCTAGATAAATCATCAGAGCATCAAATAAGCCTAAAATTCCTCCAATCATCAGTCCAATGACAGGAGCAAAACGGGCTACTCCTTGGAAATCAAAAGCATACATGTATGGTAAAGGGATAGTCGTATAAAACACAACAGCTGATCCGATACCAAGTAGTAGTTGTTTCCACCACTGACACTTGTTGGTCATAGTAGTTACGCTAGTTGTTATTTGTAATCATTAGTCATGAATCATGGTTCAAATGACGAGTAATAATGACGCTCATAATTCCGGCACAACCCTGATATTCATCTTTAAAAATTTAAATAAGATTTACCAGTATGAGTAACTTCACCAAAAAATTTTGTTATGCTTATCTCAGTAAAAACTTTGTTAAATGTATAAATACTTGCTTTTAGAAAGAATCTAAATAAAGTAGCTATTATAAACTGGTTATACTAGCACTAATCAAAGAAACAATAGAAAAAAAGATACATTAAGCATTTTTAATTTAGATACTCATATCATGTGATACACAAAAAACTAATGATCACAGATGTTTCTTTTCCAGCTAACCTTTTAACCTTCTATTTTGATTGGAGTAACTATATTTATTAAGATTATTAGAATTCACATTTACGGCGTTATGTCAACAAAAAATAATTTATTGCAGCTAATTAGGCGATCGCTATACAAAGTTGATCAAGATATTAGATAAATATTAAATAGCAGGGGTCAACCAAGCGACGAGATCGACTGTTTAACTATGTAGTTAGGACTTTACGCAAAACTACACGCTGTAGGAGCAATTTATGAATTGTCCGACTGTGAAAATCAGAGTTTCAGCTTATTGTTTGCGTAAGTCCTGGTAGTTTTTATCTACACTCCAGAAGCAATTGGATTATGAGTCACCATCTACCCGAAAGTAAGATACCAGCTCCATGCATTATCAATACAGGTGTGGTTGTCAACAAACTCGATATGCGACGATTACTCACAGATTTAGGTCGTGTTCGCTATTTCTACACACAGGATGGTGAATGCAAGAGCGACGGTGAAGGGAATGTGATGGAAGTATTTGCCAATCCGCAACGATCTACTCTGGTTGCTAACCACGCCCTTTATCTCAATCTTTGTAGTTTTGATTACTTAGAATTAAAACAATCACCACAAAAAGAAACTTACTTTGACTTAGTTCAAGAAGGAAGTCGTCTGCGCTTGATTCCTCTTTCCACTCCTATGCAAGAGCGAGATGAGCGTTGCTTAAATGTCAGCGCCATCGAAGCAATGATGGAACAAGTACTCTCAGCCAGATGGGATGCAGAAATTGACGATGATCCTTCTGATCTATTTTAGGATTGGGGATTGGGGACACGAGGACACGGGGACAAGGAGGACAAGGAGGACAAGCGAGAAAAATTAACTAACTACTAACCAATGACCAATGACCAATGACCAATGACCAACAAAATACACTCTTGACTACAAACTTCTCTTTTCAATGTCTGGCTCAATGTAGCCAAAGCAAAGCACGGGCTGGGGTATTTTATACACCACATGGAGTGGTTGAAACTCCTCGTTTTATGCCAGTGGGGACTTTGGCAACTGTCAAAACTCTTACCCCTGCTCAACTCAAAGAAACAGGGGCGCAAATGGTGCTATCTAATACCTATCATCTGCACCTGCAACCAGGAGAAGCAATTGTGTCAGGAGGTGGAGGACTGCACAAGTTTATGGGGTGGAATGGGCCGATGCTCACCGATTCTGGAGGCTTTCAAGTCTTCAGTCTGAGCGAAATGCGGAAAATATCTGAAGAAGGCGTGACATTTCGCTCACCCCATGATGGTCAAATTATCAAATTCACACCCGAAAAATCCATTGAGATTCAAAATACACTAGGGGCGGATGTGATTATGGCCTTTGATGAGTGTCCGCCTGCTACAGCTAATCGCCAAGAGGTGGAAGCAGCAACAGAGCGCACTTACCGATGGCTTTTACGGTGTATAGAAGCACATCAAGGCCATAAAGAACAAGCATTATTTGGTATTGTTCAGGGTGGAGTGTATTTAGATTTGCGCGCTCAAGCGGCGGAAGCTTTGCATAAACTGGATTTACCAGGTTATGCTATCGGTGGCGTGAGTGTGGGTGAGGAACCAGAACTAATTCATCAAGTTGTGCAAGTTACAGCACCACTGTTACCTTACCACAAGCCCCGTTATTTGATGGGTGTAGGTACTTATCAAGAAATGGTAATTGCGATCGCCTCTGGTATAGATTTATTTGATTGTGTGATTCCTACACGTTGGGCGAGACATGGTACGGCTATGGTACAGGGCGATCGCTGGAATTTAAAGAATGCTAAATTTCGCGAAGATTTTACACCTTTAGATGAAACTTGCCCTTGTTATACCTGTCAGAATTTTACTCGTGCTTACATCTCTCATTTAGTGCGATCGCAAGAAATTTTGGCATATACATTATTGAGTATTCACAATATCACTGAACTGATTCACTTTACCCAAAAAATACGAAAAGCTATATTGAACGACACCTTTGCTATAGAGTTTGGTAAGTGGTTGAAGAATTAAAGTCAAGCAAATTTCCCTAATCCAAAAATCTAAAATCCTGTTAGGGCTTCGGTCTCCAAATGGTAATATAGGGGTTATAAATTAATCAACCTGTGGAAGACGGGTTGCTGCCAGTGGACGCTTTGTAAGACCTTCCACCGAACTTGGTTCGGACATTTGTTCCTACAGAAGGCAAAGCAAACGAAACTGGAAACCTCTGTTACACCTCTATGGGTGTAATTTTGGGTACTTCACGATCTATCTCAATTCTGAAAGCTGTGTTGGATAAAGTGGATTTAAACAAAAATGGAAGCAGCAATTTTATTAGCTAAACTACCCGAAGCATTCCAAATCTTCGATCCTTTAGTAGACGTTCTCCCGCTCATTCCTTTGTTCTTCTTGCTGCTAGCTTTTGTTTGGCAAGCAGCCGTAGGTTTTAGATAAGTTATTTACAAGTTATTTACATAATTTTATCGAGACAGGCATTTCACCTGTCTTATTTTTTTGCTATGGTTTTGTTTTGAAAAGTTTATATTTATTAATAATTTGTTATATTTTAAAATAAATTAATATAGGATTCAACAAGTTGATTAACAAATCAAGTTCTTAATTTAAGCAAACAGTCAACGAGGTTTGAACTATGGGTAACATCAAATTCGTAAAAGAGGATAAAGAAGTTATTGCTGCTGATGGTGCTAATTTACGGCTAAAAGCTTTAGAAAACGGCATAGATATTTATAAAGTTTGGGGAAAAATGATGAATTGTGGTGGCTACGGTCAATGTGGCACCTGTATTGTAGAGATTATCGAAGGACAAGAAAATTTATCACCTCCTACAGAAGTAGAAAACCGTTTCTTAAAGAAAAAGCCTGCTAATTACCGACTTGCTTGTCAAACAGTAGTTAATGGTCCAGTCAGTGTAGTAACAAAGCCTTAATTTAGTCATTGGTCATTGGTCATTGGTCATTGGTATGACAAAAGACAAATAACTCAGCCAAGCCATGATGATGGTATCCTAAAAGTGTTGACTGGAATCTAAGAGAGGCTTTCTTACTATGCAGGTTAATGACCTGGGGTTTGTAGCCAGCATTCTATTTGTGCTGGTTCCTGCTGTTTTTTTAATCATTCTTTACATTCAAACAGCTAGCCGCGAAGGTAGAAAAGATAGTTAATACCTTGTGTATTTTTTGTATAAAATAAAAGCCCTCACACTAAAAGTGTGAGGGCTTTTACAGTGATCACTGATTTAAGCAGCAGATGTTCGTGCTAACAACACTGGACAAGTCGCATTAATTCTCACGTAATCAGACAAAGAAGAACCTAAAAGTCTATCTAAATCAACAAAACTCTTAGCAATAGAAGGACGGCGATCCGGAGAACCCATTAACAATAAGTCTACGTTCAGTTCTTCTGCTAAACGACAAATTTTTTCACCAGGTTTACCCATACTTAGCACACAACGAGGTTGCACACCCAGTTTTTTTGCTTCCGCAGCAGCAGCAGCTAAAACAGGGTGTTGATCAGCAGTAACCTGGGTTGTGGTAGTTGGTTCACCTCCTCCTAAATCTGTGATTACATGTGTTAAGATTAGCTCTCCACCCTTGATATCTCGAATCAAGAATAAAGCCAAATCTAGGCAGCGTTTTGACGCATCAGAATTGTCCATTGCCACCATAATGCGCTTAATATTTTTGACATAAATGTCATCTTTGACTAGCAACATCGGGCGAGAAGACAGTTGAAAGACGTATTGACTGACGGAGTTTGCTAAAATTGATTGCAGACGCTTCAGTCCACGAGAACCCATAATAATCAAGTCTGCATCAATTTCATCTGCTACTTGGCAAACTACATCTTTAGGCTCACCTTGTCGCAAAATGGAAGAGACTTGGGTAGGATTTAAAGCTAGAGACTGAATTGCATTAGCCAGGATTTTGCCACCTTCTTCCCACTTCGCTGTCATCGAATCTGCGGTGCGTTGTGGTGGAACAACGTGCAATACTGTAACTTTTGCCTGTTGAATTGATGGCAGTTCTTTCAAAGTCTTAAGCATCTCTTCGGCGTGTCCCAATCCAGAGACAGCAATCAAAATGTTTTGTATCATTTTCGTCTTCCGTAGCTGTTAGTTGTTTGCTCTCTAGTAATTGGCTCAACTTTAACTTTCACCGCCTGCTAAATCACTTAGTCAATGTTTAATTGCAATTAACAATTAACACCAAATACTTAATATTTTCGACAGTGGACTCTTGACTAAATGTTCTTACTCTTTATACCTAGTGACTGAGCTTCTCAACTAGGCTTTAATAATTTAGCTTACTCTATAATTCTGCATGATTAACTTAATGAATGGTTATGATTTTTATCACTTTTAATCTATGTTTACGCTTTTTAATTAATCTCTAGTTAAGTATTGCAAAGACAAGCAAAAAGCTATTCAGTAAACTACTTTAGCTGAGAATGCTTAGTATAAGTTAAGTCTTTGCATAAGAATATTTACAGAATTATAGCAAGATACAGATTCAAATTCTTCGGTTATATATTAATTAGACTCAAAAATAACAAATTGTTAATACTTGAATGATTTCAAAAATTTTATTTTCAATAAATTACTTAATAAACTGGAGTTTCTGATGGACAAAATTTGAGAATCGCAAAGTCAAGCTCCCTGATTTCTTTAAGAAATCAGGGAGCTTATCTATCACGAATGATTTAGGAATGCTTTAAAAATTAGGTAATGGCTAATTCGTAAAATGAATTACCAATTGCCCATTATCTTTTCACATAGACTAAAGATGAAAAGCTATGATTTTTTCTTATGATTTGACTTTCCGAGCTTGCACCAAGTAACCACAACGATGCTCACCATTGATAATCCAGTGGGTACGTTCTACTGTACAATCTGGTAAAACAGCAGCAAACATTTCTAACTCATGGCCGCAAATACTGGGGAAAGACTCTGCAAGGTTAGAGATGGCACAGTTATGCTCCATTAAAATAAAGCGATCGCCATCATCACTTAATTGCTCAGTTGTATCTATAGGGTGATACTCTGCCATGTAACCCTCAGATTTCCTTAGTTCTACCAGATTTTCAACCCTTTGATGTAAAGAGCCATCACCTAAGCGATCGCGATATTCTTGGGCTTTACGCTCCCACTGTTTCTTTAAAATACTGCTGACTTGATCGTGTCCAACCGTTTGAGCCACAGTATCGAGTAAGGAAACGGCAAAATCTCCATAGGTATCAGCCGTTTCTCTTCGCAGGCGATCGCGTCCCTTATTGCTTAACTTATAAACGTGCTGCGGTCGCCCCATCCCCGCTTGCACCGACGAATAGACAATTAAATCCTCCGCCTCTAAATCCTTGAGATGGCGACGAATCGCTTGGGGGCTAATATCTAAGGCTGCGGCCAAATCAACTGCCGTAGCTTCCACCTGTTTGACCAGATATTCTAGAATATCCTGTTTAGTTGAGGACTGCTGGGTAGTCACCATCATCGTCCCAAAAAATCATGATTAAATTTCACTTTGACAACAATATTGTTGTTAATCTAGCGTAAAATGAAGATGTGTTAAACAACATAGCTGTTGTTTTAGTAGTTATCCTTATTGTAACAGTCGTGTGACCATTCAGTAACACGAAATGGGAATTGGTTATCAATCCCGCTCCCATCCTTAAAGAGTATAGAGTTGTGAACACAAGAGAAAATCGCCGATGAGTGCTACTGTTAAAACCTTAGTCAATCAACCCTACAAGTACGGCTTCATTACCAACATTGAAGCAGACACGATTCCTCGTGGACTAAACGAGGATGTCGTCCGCATGATTTCTGCCAAGAAAAATGAGCCAGAATTTATGCTGGAGTTTCGCCTCAAAGCTTACCGCCAGTGGCAAAAAATGACAGAGCCAACCTGGCCAAGCGTTAAATACCCAGCTATTGACTATCAAAATATTATTTACTACTCAGCCCCCAAGCAACAAGCGAAAAAGAAAAGCTTGGAAGAAGTAGATCCAACCCTGCTCGAAACCTTTGAAAAATTAGGTATCTCTCTATCAGAACAAAAGCGACTGGCGAACGTCGCCGTAGACGCAATTTTTGATAGCGTTTCCGTCGCCACCACCTTTAAAGAAAAACTGGCGAAAGAAGGGGTAATCTTCTGTTCTATTTCCGAAGCATTGCAGGAACACCCAGATTTAGTGAAAAAATACCTGGGTAGCGTCGTTCCCATTGCTGATAATTATTTTGCTGCTCTCAATTCAGCAGTATTTAGCGATGGTTCCTTCGTCTACATTCCCAAAGGCGTGAAATGTCCGATGGAACTATCTACCTATTTCCGGATTAACAACGGTGACACCGGACAATTTGAGCGGACATTAATTGTTGCTGAAGATGACAGCTATGTTTCCTACCTCGAAGGCTGTACAGCACCAATGTACGACAGCAACCAGCTACATGCTGCGGTTGTGGAACTTGTGGCGCTTGATAATGCGGAAATTAAATACTCCACTGTGCAGAACTGGTACGCTGGTGATGAAAAAGGCAAAGGCGGTATTTACAACTTCGTCACCAAGCGCGGTTTATGTCAAGGCGTAAATTCCAAGATTTCTTGGACACAGGTAGAAACTGGTTCTGCGATTACTTGGAAGTACCCTAGCTGTGTGTTGGTGGGTGATAACTCTGTGGGTGAGTTTTACTCGGTGGCGCTGACTAATAATATGCAGCAAGCCGATACTGGCACCAAAATGATTCACGTTGGTAAAAATACCCGCAGTACAATTATTTCTAAGGGAATCTCTGCTGGTAATTCTAGTAACAGCTATCGCGGCTTGGTGAAAATTAACCCGAAGGCCCAAGGAGCTAGAAACTACTCTCAGTGCGACTCGATGCTGATTGGGGATAATGCTCATGCCAATACTTTCCCTTATATTCAGGTACAAAATAATACTGGCAAGGTAGAGCATGAAGCTTCTACTTCCAAAATAGGGGAAGACCAATTATTTTACTTTGCTCAACGGGGAATTTCTGCGGAAGATGCTGTGACAATGATGATTAGCGGCTTCTGTAAGGACGTGTTTAACAATCTGCCGATGGAATTCGCGGTGGAAGCTGATAAACTGTTGAGTCTGAAGTTAGAAGGTAGTGTTGGTTAGTTCGTAGTAAGCACGCTTTGTGCTTCATTTATCCGTTAAAAGCGCTTTAGCGCTTACTACAAACAGAGAATTAAAGAGAGAGAACATGATTATTGAAAATAGTGAAGTTGTGCTGTCGGTAAGAGACTTGACGGCTGAAGTTGATGGGACACCGATTCTTAAGGGTGTGAATCTGGAGGTACGTTCCGGCGAGATTCACGCGATTATGGGACCGAATGGTTCTGGGAAGAGTACCTTTTCTAAGATATTGGCTGGACATCCGGCCTATGAAGTGACTGGCGGTGAGGTGATTTTCCAGGGACAAAATCTATTGGAAATGGAACCGGAAGAACGTGCTAGAAGTGGTGTGTTTTTGGCGTTCCAGTATCCTTTTGAGATTCCGGGTGTGAGCAATTTAGATTTTTTACGCTTGGCGTACAATTCTAAGCGCAAGGCTCAGGGATTGGAAGAAATTGATGCTTTTGATTTTGATGATTTGGTAGAGGAAAAGTTAGAAGTCGTCAAAATGGATTCGGCTTTTCTTAACCGGAGTGTGAATGAGGGTTTCTCTGGTGGTGAGAAAAAGCGCAATGAGATTTTGCAGATGGCGCTACTAGAACCAAAGCTGGCGATTCTGGATGAAACAGATTCAGGTTTGGATATTGACGCGCTCAAAATTGTGGCAAATGGAGTCAATCAGTTAACTAGCCCAGAAAATGCCACGATTATGATTACTCACTATCAGCGACTACTTAATTATATTGTGCCGGACTATGTGCATGTCATGGCTAAAGGACGGATTCTCACTTCTGGTGGTAAGGAGTTGGCGTTGGAGTTAGAATCCCGTGGTTATGACTGGTTGTTGGAAGAATTTGCGACTGAGGTGGGTGTGTAATGACTATCCAGGTTTCTCCCAGTCCAATTCCGAACTCAGATCCAGCTGGTTTGAGTGCAAGTCTTTTGGATCGAGATGGTTATTTAACTGAGTTATTAAATCAAATTACTGCATCGAAGTCAGAGGGTTGGTTGCAAGTGCTGCGCGATCGCGCGGCGAATTGGGTACGTCACTCGACTCTTCCTACTACCCGTGATGAAGAGTGGCGATTTACTGATTTGTCTGCTTTACGACAGGTGAAATTTAATCCTGTGGAGACGTTGTACACAACATCTCTACAACCAGATATTTTACCGGAGGCTGCTCATTCTCGTTTGGTTTTTGTTAATGGTGTTTATGCACCAAATTTATCATCAGTCGCTGGCTTGCCAAATGGGGTAGTAGTCGGTAATTTGGATGTGTTAAGTCAGCCGAGTGTAGAGAAATATTTGGCACAGTCAGAAGGTGCTATGGAAGTTTTTACTGCCCTCAATACTGCTGCAATTAATGATATGGCGGTGGTTTGGGTTCCTAAAAATGTGGTGGTAGAAGCACCTGTTCATTTGGTGTTTATTGCTGCTGGTGATCAGGCGAGTATTTCTCAGCCGCGTTGTTTGGTGGTGGCGGAAAGTGGTTCGCAGGTGAGTTTGGTGGAAGAGTATAAGAACCACACAGACACAGAGAGCGCAGAGGAAGTATACTTTACCAACGCTGTGACTGAGATTTGGTTGGAAGATAATGCTCAGGTGAATCACACGCGGGTTGAGTGGGATGGTAGGAAGGCTTTTCACGTTGGGAAAACTGCTGTCACTCAAGGGCGTTACAGTCGATATACTTGTAATGCGATCGCTCTGGGTGCTAAGATTTCGCGTCACAATTTAGAGATTTTGCAAACTGGTGAGCAAACAGAAACTACTCTCAATGGATTGACGGTGATTGGTGGGAATCAGTTGGCGGATACTCACAGTGCGATCGCTCTTAATTATCCTTATGGTAAGACTCAGCAGTTACATAAAACAATCGTAGGCGATCGCGCTCATGCGGTGTTTAATGGTAAGGTTTTTGTGCCTAAACCCGCGCAGTTGACGGACGCGGCGCAATTGAATCGCAATTTATTGTTATCATCTAAAGCCAGAGTCGATACTAAGCCTCAACTAGAAATTACCGCCGATAATGTGAAATGCTCTCACGGTGCGACTGTTAGTCAGTTGGAAGATGATGAGATTTTCTATCTGCAAAGTCGGGGTATTGATCAAGAAAGCGCGCGCCATTTATTAGTTCATGGTTTTGCTGCGGAAATTATCAACCAAATACCATTTCCCTCTTTGCGTGAAAAACTTACACAAACTGTTAACCGATTTTAGTTACAACCTCTTGACTTTTGACTTTTGACTTTTGAAACATGACCTTCATTCAAGAAAGAACCCTTGCTGATCAAGTCCGTCTTGACTTCCCGATTTTACACCAACAAGTCAACGGCAAACCTTTAGTTTACTTTGACAACGCTGCGACTTCTCAAAAACCTCTGTTCGTACTCAATGCTCTGCGGGACTATTACGAACAATACAATTCTAATGTCCATCGTGGTGTACATACCCTGAGTGCGAAAGCGACTGATGCTTACGAAGGATCACGAGATAAAGTTGCTAGGTTCGTTAATGCTAAATCGCGTCAGGAAATTGTTTTTACTCATAACGCAACGGAAGCGATCAACTTGGTTGCTTATAGTTGGGGAATGAACAATTTGCAGCCAGGAGATGAAATCATTCTGTCGGTGATGGAACACCACAGTAATATCGTTCCTTGGCAATTTGTCGCTGCTAAAACGGGTGCGGTACTAAAATTTGTAGAATTGACACCAGCAGAAACTTTAGATTTAGAACATTTCCAAAAGCTGCTTTCGGAAAAAACAAAATTAGTGTCGTTGGTACATGTTTCTAACACTTTGGGTTGCATTAACCCAGTGACAGAAATTTGCACTTTAGCCCATAAATATGGGGCAAAAGTATTAATTGATGCTTGCCAAAGTGTACCTCATATGCCAGTTGATGTGCAGCAAATTAACTGCGACTGGTTGGTAGCTTCCGGACATAAAATGTGTGCTGCAACTGGGATTGGGTTTTTGTATGGCAAGTTAGAATTGCTGCAAGCAATGCCCCCATTTTTTGGTGGTGGTGAAATGATTGCGGAGGTGTTTTTAGACCATTCAACCTACGCAGATTTACCACACAAATTTGAAGCTGGTACACCTGCGATTGGAGAAGCGATCGCTTTGGGTGCAGCTGTAGACTATCTTAGTAAAATTGGCATGGACAAAATCCATGCCTACGAAGCAGAATTAACTGCTTATTTATTTGAACAATTAGAGAAAATTCCCCAAATAAAAATATACGGGCCGAAACCCAATGAGCAAGGTGAAGGTAGAGCTGCTTTAGCTGCATTCACCGTCGCCGAGGTTCACGCCAATGATTTATCTACATTATTAGATACGGAAGGTGTAGCTATTCGTTCTGGACACCACTGCACCCAACCATTACACCGCTATCTCAATATTGCGGCGACTGCACGCGCTAGTTTATCTTTCTACAACACTCGTGAGGAAATTGATATATTCATCAAAGCGCTGAAGGAAACAATCGACTTTTTCACCGGATTATTTGGTGAACAGTGATCAAAAAACCAACTGACGCCTTATGTGAATTAGAAACGCCTCTTATCCTATAAGGGTTTCAAGACAGTTCAGTATTCTTGTTTTGTGACCATCAACGAAGTTAAAAGAGTTTGGAGACTTAATTCACATTAGGCGTAACTGATAACTGATAACTGATCACTGTCAAAACCATGTAGACTGGAAATTGTAAAGAATATGCCGGTCAATGCAGAATCCTACACAGATGTCGCAGTCAATCCGCGCCCATTTATTTATTTCTGGCAGAGTTCAAGGGGTAGGTTATCGTTTTGCTACCGTCGATACAGCTAGTCAACTTGGATTAAGTGGTTGGGTGCGAAATCTCCCTGATGGTCGCGTGGAAGCTGTGCTTGAAGGTGTGCAGGAAGTTGTAGAAGAGATGATTCGCTGGTGTCATCAAGGCCCACCCGCAGCTATGGTTAAAGATGTGATAGTGGAGTACGAAGAACCGGAAGGTTTACGGAGATTTGAAGTTAAGCGTGTTGAGTAACTGCGCAAAATATCCCGCCCAGAAATAAAGTTCAGAGGCTCATAGCAAAAGTCCACTTAAGTGGACTAAGTTTGTTGTTGAGTCCTCTTTAGCCCATATTCCGCACCCATACTGTCACAATCGGTAATTACTGAAATAAATTTATCAATAAAGAATCAAAAAATACTTTTGGTTCTAGAAAGAGATTTTGTCAAGGGTGAATAGCTTGATCTGGTATGTCGAATCAATTGTCAATAAGGAGCAATAATCACCAAATATATTTTTCCGATAATTGATAAATAAATTTCGATGCTGACTTACATGAATGATTAAATTTGTAAATAGATGAAGTTCTCAAAAAAATAACTAAACATGATAATTTAGAGCTATCAACAAGGCAAAGTTAGCTCGGGTGTGGAACAATAAAGAATGAAAAAAAAGAGAATTTCTGAGAAATTATGTAAGAAATTGATAGTAACGATGGCAATCTTCGGGTAAGAGCGACAGTATAAAATCTCGCTCTTGGTTCCAATTAGAAATATGTTTTTGATGGTTAAATGTCACCAAATGAATCGATTGAAAACATTGGAATATCCATCTTAAAGTAGGGTTTGCTGAAAAAGTATGAACAAGCAATCTTAAGGGTTAACTATTTCGTCGTAAGTCCCGCGCTCTAACGCTTCGTTGAGCGTCGGGATATAAGACGGGCGGCGACGATTGCATCTAGGACTGATTCTTTTCACCCCGAAAGAGAAGGAGAAGATGTATGAGGAGTCGCCAAATCTTTCCGGAATGCTGGTACTAAAAATAGTATATAATAGTACTGACGGGGCGACAAAATAGCCTAAAAAGCTTATAGTGTAAAGGATGTAGCACTT